>JAUWLN010000193.1 GCA_030613665.1 Dehalococcoidia bacterium | reverse complement strand
CCTGCGTGTAAAGCAGGCGCTCTAACCAGCTGAGCTAACCGCCCGGGTGGCGCGCTTGGCGGGGCTCGAACCCACGACCTCAGCCTCCGCAGGGCTGCGCTCTATCCAACTGAGCTACAAGCGCCGGTTATTTTGGTGCCGAAGGAGAGATTTGAACTCTCACGCCCTTACGGACACTACGCCCTGAACGTAGCGCGTCTGCCATTCCGCCACTTCGGCACGCGACTGGAGGTAGACTAACCGTCACCTCTCAACCCTGATAATGTTAGCACGCTAAAAGATTAATGGCAAGACTGCTGGCAGCTAAAAAAGCGGGGACACCGGTACCGATATTGAATGAGGCCGGTTGCCGCTCAGTCCCTGTCCCAGGACCGGCTGTGCTTTTTGAGCATCTGGTTGAGCTTCTCCCGGTAGTACTTGAAATTCTCAAAGCTCACGTCCGGCGATACCATATGGTCGATGGTGGGGATGAAGCCGCCCTGGTCGAGCATAAACGGTATCCGGTACTCAAGTTCCCGGTCGATTGCTTCCCTGCCTTCCACCAGCGCCCGCTTGTCAACGCCGCCGGTGATGGCCAGATTGGGGAACGCCTTGCGCACTTCGACGACGTCCATGCCGGCAGCGACCTCGAAAGGGTATATGACGGTGACGCCGCCTTCTATCCACAGTGGAATCAATTTCCAGACATCGCCATCACTGTCCACCTGTACCAGGGTTACCCCGTGGTCCCTCAGGAAGCCGGTCAGCTTTTTGTAGCCGGGCAGGATGAACTCGCGGAACATCGCCGGGGAGATAAGCGGACCGCCCTTGTAGCACATGTCCTCCCAGATGAAGACGGTATCCACCTCAACTTCTTTAAGCACTCCGTCGAAAAGCGCAATCCAGAAGTCGGCCAGGTGGTTATTGATGTCTTTCATCATCTCGGGGTCGTCGTAGTATTTGGTCAGCAGCTCCTCGACGCCCATGAGATATCGCGGCGTGCCGAAGAAGCCATGAGTCTGGCCGAGTCCGATGGGATAATCACGTTTTTTATATTCTGCAACCACCTGCGACCAGTTATCCGGCAGCCTGCCTTCCAGGCTGGGGCGAAGCCGTTCCGCCTTGTAGCGCTCCCAACTTTCGCGGTCCTTAACCGGTCCCCCAACTATGGTGGGCAGGCTGGTGCGGTTTTTCAGTTCTTTGCGCAGGCAGCCATCCCATTCCTGCCAGATGTACCAGTCACCATGGTCCTCAACGACTTTGGCTTCATATGGTGGCCAGGCGCCGGTGACTAACGGTACACGCACCAGGTAAGGGTCCATCTTGAAGTAATCGTGGATATCAAGGGAGGTGTCGCGGTTCAGCGGCACGCCGGCGGATTCGTTAAAAAGCCCGATGCCACCGTCAATATCATCGCGGAGTCCGTGCACTTCGGGCAGACCTTCCTTATACCAGCGGCGCACCGTGCCGCCCCAGTAGCCGAATTCCCAGACGAAGTTCCGGTCTGGCTCCTCGAAATTCATAATCGCCAGGAAACGTTCTCGTGTGTTCATCGGCGACCTCCCTTCGGGGAAAGCAATGCCATGCTTGGATTAAAGATAATTACGCGGTCAGCTTCATCAGGCGGTCAGCCTCGTCCACGGCCGAGGCGCAGTCATCGGCATAGCCCTCAACGCCAATCTCATCAGCAAACTGGCGGGTTATGGGCGCACCGCCAATAAGCATTTTCACTTTGCTCCTGACACCGGCCGTTTCCAGGGCCTTGGAAATATCGGGGATTACGGTCATGGTGGTGGTGAGCAGGGCTGATGTCGCCACAATGTCGGCGCCCGTTGACTTGGCCTCAGCCGCAAAAGCGTCTGCTGAAACGTCCACGCCCAGGTCATGCACGTCGTAGCCATTGCTCTCCAGCATCATCTTGACCAGGTTCTTACCGATGTCATGCATATCACCCTCAACGGTGCCGACGAGCACAGTCCCTTTCTTCTGGATGTCTGCACTGGTGAGGTGTGGCTGCAATTTCTCTGTTCCGCTCCTCATGGCGCGGGCAGCGATAAGGATTTCCGGCAGGTAGGCCTGCCCATCTTTGAATAGCTGCCCCAGTGCCTGGATGCCGGGCACCAATCCCTGGCCCAGTATGTCTCCAGCCGCAATCCCTGCGTTTAGCGCTGCATCAACAGTCTGGACAGTCTGTTTCTCATCCCCGTTCTTAACTGCTTCGGCAATTGTCTTCAGGTGGTCAGGCATGTTCTCCTCCTTTTATTGAAAACGAACTGCTTCAGTATGTGTGTGATAGTCGATTAGAAAACGCCTCGAAAATAGTCTTGAACAAACAATATCATATCCTGATGCTTACTGCAATAATGGACTCCTTTTCGGGAGGCAGGCCACCCTGATAATGGGTATCTCCTGCCATGGCAGTTAGCTCTTAATTCAATTGTTTTATTTGGTATCAGTTATAATAAGTTATACTGCTCCCCATTAAGGCAGGGTTGGAGATAAGAGAGTAAGATGGCTGGAGAAAGAGGAGTAACAGCCATGCCAAGACGCAAATGGGATCCACGGACCAAGACCACCGTAGTGCTGCAGGGATTGAAAGGCAGGCCG
>JAUWLN010000042.1 GCA_030613665.1 Dehalococcoidia bacterium | reverse complement strand
GGTGTAGACATTCATCTTCTTCCCCCTGACAGAACCAATTAGCGTAATACCTAAGTTCTCAGCCACTCTCACTCCCAGGTTGGTTGGTACCGATATGGAGATGATTATGGGAATACTTCTTCTAGCCTTATGGACTATCTCCGAGGTAACCCTACCACTTGTCACAACTATCCGGTCTGTGGTGGGTATATCCTCCAAGAAGCATTTTCCAAAGATCTTATCAATGGCGTTATGCCTGCCATGTCCTCGCTAAAGGCCAACATATTTTCTCTGTCATACAGGGCCGCACTATGAACGCCGTGAGTTCTCAGATAAATCCTGGAGCTATGTTGAAATTCCTTCACAAGAGTAAAAACTTCATCCACTGATATTTTCATCTGTGACTCTAACAATCGGCTGACGGCATCAGCAGTACTATAAAAAGAAGCCCCTCTGCCACACCCCGAAGTTATGAGCTGCTTTGACAAAATATCTTGGGCTGGTCTTTTACCCTGTACGGTTTTAAGTTGAAGTACACCTTTCTGATCATCGACCACAACTTTCTTGATTTCAGCTCGGCTTTTGATGAATCCTTCGGAAGAAAGAAAGCCGACCGCCAAATACTCCGGATTCTCCGGTGAACAGAGTAGAGTTACTAACTCCTGATCATTCATGATGATGGTAAGTGGCAATTCTGTAGCTAGCATTTTCTCAATGCTGCCTATGCTTTCTTTAGTAAACTGCACTATAGGAAATCTCTCTATGTTAGCCTTTCTTAACGACATGGCTAGACTTCTCCTTATAGTTTCTTGATTATTTCCTATATTTATGTGTTCCAAACTCTGTAGGCGGGGACCATAACAAGCTTCCTAAAACCTAACCTGCAGGAAACTGATCGCTGAGTATCGGCTACTGTCTCAGGCGTCCTAACGATAACCCCTTGAAGTTTATGGCCCTTTTCTGATGCCTCTTTTATTACTGGGACGCCTCTAACGCATTCAAATCAACTAACACAGCCGGAGTATTCAATGGTGGATAGGCAACTGTTATCTCATTCATTATCGATTCCTTCCTCTCGCAACATAGTATAAAAACCCGTTTTCAATATTCCCCTGAGATTTATTGCACTGATTTCTTCCTGATATCCGTTACTGCGGCCGCTATCCTTCCCAGAGCTTTCTTGATGTTTTCCGCTGAAGTGGCATAAGATAGCCTGAGATAACCTTCTCCATAACTGCCAAAATGTGTGCCGGGAAGAACGGCCACGCCCGTTTCATTCATAAGATAATCGGCAAATTGATTGCAGTCCATACCCAATTCTTTCACATTGGGAAATACGTAAAATGCTCCTTTCGGTCGGAGACAGCTTATGCCGGGGATTTGATTTAACCCGTCAACTATCAGGTCGCGCCTCTTTTTGAGCTCACTTACCATCCTGGGGATGCTGTCCTGGGGGCCGGTCAGCGCCTCGATGCCAGCGTGCTGGATAAAGGGTGCGGTACAGGACACGCTGTTGGTAATCAAACGCACGACGGGCTCAAGCAATTGTGGCGGCATAACCGCGTAGCCCAGACGCCATCCGGTCATGGCATAGGTTTTGGAAAAACCGTTGAGCAGGATGGTCCTGTCCAGCATACCGGGCAGACTGGCAATGCTGAACGGCTTTCCTTCATAGATAATATGTTCATAAACCTCATCAGAAAGAACCGTAATATTATACTTCTGGGCAATTTCCGCCACAGTGCGGATATCTTCCTCTTCCAGAACGCCGCCGGTTGGATTGTGAGGGGAGTTTAGAATAATAAGCTTCGTGTGAGGAGTAACCTTAGACCTAAGCTCATCGACGTCAAAACGAAAATCAAGTTCTTCGCGAAGGCGAACTGGGACTGCCTTCGCACCAGAGAAGTTTATCATTGATTCATAAATAGGATATAGTGGGTCGGGATAAATAGCTTCATCCCCTTTATCCAGCAGAGCCAAAATTGAGTAGAACATTATCGGCTTTGCCCCGGGGGTAACGATGACACGGTCAGGGTCCACTGGAACACCGCGCGTCCTTTCCATCTCTTTAGCTATTTCAGCTCGCAGCGGAACGATTCCCTGAGAGTTGCAGTAGTGAGTGCAACCTTCGTCCAGCGCCGCAGTTGCCGCATCACGGATATTCTGGGGGGTATCAAAATCGGGTTCACCGATTTCGAGATGAACGATATCTTTACCTTTGGCCTCGAGAGCCTGGGCTCGTGCCAGAACTTGAAAGGCAGTTTCTGTCCCTAAGCGAGACATTCTTTCGGCTATCTTTATTGTAATCACCTCCTCAATAAAAAACTGAACATAAAGGCAAACTCAATTCCGGGCTATGTGCTAATTGCCAAGCTAACTTCAGATCCTTTTGTTAATGTTGGAGACGAAAACTTAGGGGTAAATTTGCATTCTAGCATCCGTTCTTCGCTTAAACCTAAGACCCTACTTTAGGCAAACCCACCAAGCAATACTTCCTTTGTAATAAGTTAGTAAAAATTTATCAAGATTCTCGTGGCAAGGTTTAAAAGTTGATTATTTTCCGCCCTACCAGAAAGAAAATCTACAACACTACCCCTTTCATACTCTGCTTCAGTGTAAGGCAGTCTTTTGTCAAAAATAACTCGAAGGTACTTACAGGGCACTCCGACGAATTTCGTCCAGTTCTGGAATTAGTTCTTCCAGTCCGAGGGCACGCAATGTTTCAGGCAGTGGCAATCCTTTCTCCAAGTCCCAGCCCCGGGCGGAGTAATACGCGTCCATAATAAGACGAGAAAAATCTTCTTCAGAAATGAAGGTGCCATCCGAAGCACATGGTAGTGTAAAGTGCGATGCCAGCGTCTCCTCCATTACGCGATTCTTGCCTGCCCTTGCCGCCAGTACTCTCTCAATAGTGAAGGCACGCCGAGCTGCGAGCGTCATATCTTCCCATGATATTTCCTGACCCGTAACGTCAACGAGCAAGCGACGTGTCAAGTCAATATCGCCTGATATATCTTCGCTTGCCTCCCATTCCGCGCGGTTCTCAAATGGGCGCACCAGTTGTGGAAAAGCAAAATCACACAGAGGAAGCGAGTCAATGAGCATATGCTGGTCCTGAGTCCAAATAGCCAACGGAGCCTTATTCTCGAAGGTTGGCTCAAAAGCGTCGGCATAGCCCCATACCTTCTCCGAAAGACGCCGGAACTGGCGACGTGACAACTCCTTATCAGCCAGAAAGAACTCGGCATTTAGCAGGCAGCTTTGATGTGTCCCGATTGACGGGTCACGGTTCGAACTTATTAACATCATCGCGGAGATTACCCAGAAGGGCAGCGGCTCTCCATCCCAGAACCGCCCTTCACGATGTGCCGGGAACCCGAAATTGAATTCCAATTCTCGCCCCAGCCAAATGAGCTCCTCCGGGGGCTCACCTTCCAGCTCATCCATTGACCGGCGTACATCCTCGGCAAAGATGTCACCCAGACCCTCCCGGTTGGCCAGCTGGTACATGAACTGTTTGAACCAGGTACCGTTCTCAGGTTCAAGGTCATATTCCCTTATCTTGTTTATCCCTAACTCTCGGCAGCGGATGAACCAGGGCTGCATGACCAGTCGAAACCAGAGGTCTATGCCCAGGCTGTTACACAGTTCGTGCAAGAATATCTCTTCACTGCGACCGAAGCTCCTGCTCGGCGGCACTCTTACCCCGCCACCAGAATAGTATGTAGCCGGTGCCATAGCATCAAGCCGCCAGACCCGGCCAATACAGAAGGCAGGAATCAACCGCCCTTCCGGCGTGCTCTCATACCCGCCGATGCTACAATTGAAGGCACAAGCCTGAGTGCAGACCGGGCGAGGTTTCTTGCTTGATTGCGCTGACTTCTCTTTCAGGAAAGCGACTGTAGGCGCCCTGCGTGCAATACCTGCGCCAATCATTTCTTTTATCAACTCTTCGGGATAAGCCACTGATACGCCCTTGGTGCCCCGAACGGTGACCGCCTTCAGATACTTGCTTCCCCAGACCGCACCGAAGCCCATATGCGCGGCCGCATTCTCCTCTTCGTGTTGCACCGTGGCAAAACGGACCAGATTCTCTCCTGCCGGGCCGATAGTCAGCACCTTCGTCTGTTCGCCCAGCTTACTCTTGAGCGTAAGCTGGGTTTCTCTGGCATCCAGACCCCACAAATCGGCAGCATCCGCCAGGCGCACTTCCTCATCATGTATCTCAAGGTACACCGGCGATTCAGCCTTGCCGGTGATAACAATGGCATCAAACCCGGCATATTTGAGTTCCGGCCCGAACCACCCACCCACAGTCGAGTAGGTATACCACGCTCTGGGATAGGTGCGGGGAGAGAGGCTCGACATTATGGTTCGGCCCGAGGTTGGCGCTAATGTTCCACAGAGCGGTCCGGTAGCTATAATGACTCGATTCTCAGGGTCCAGAGCATCTGCGCTAGCGGGAATTTCTTCCCAAGCGATACGACTGGCTAGAGCACGTCCTCCGATATAGGACGGCGCATAGGGCATGGTGTCGCGAGTCGAAATCGTGCCTGTAGTAAGATTCACATCCAGGATTTTGCCCATCCATCCATGCGTCATGTTAACAATTCTCCTTCTGTTTGTCTTGCTCTAATGTTATCGCTCCTGCCGGACAGAGTATTGCACAAAGAGGACCCTCTGCGCGACCGACACACATATCACACTTGATATAACGATTCTGGTTCGCGTTGAAAAAGATAGCATTGTAAGGACAGGCTTCCATGCAGTTCCCGCACTTTGTACAGTTATCTTCCAGCAGGATGACAATGCCTTGATTATCGATAACCAGTGCTTCTGACGGGCACACCGCTACACAAGCTGGAGTTTCACACTGTTTACAAACGGATATTTCAAACTTATATTTGGCCATATCCTTGGTTACCGACACTCTTGACAGGCTGGGATTACATTCCCCTTCGTGCCAGAGGGAACAGCCCAGGACACACGCCTGGCAATCACGGCATAGACTGTTATCTGTTAGAAGAACCATAATATTGTCAATCTCCCTTTATATAATTAGTCAGATGCATTCTCAATGATAGTAGGCAACATTTGATAAAGCTCTGGTTTGATTTCCAGGCTCTGGCTATTTTAACTGTGCCTTTATGAAATTAGCCCCTTCTTTAAAAGCGGTGATATTTTGTTCTTTATACCTTGCCGGCACATTTTCCTCCATGGTCTTCAAGAGAGCTTTGGAACTAACTGGAAATTCTCCAATCTCAGATAGGGCGCCCAGTAAAACTGAAGAGCGTACCATGGCCGTCCCGGCTTTTTTGGCTATGGCAAGGCAGTCAATTTTGTAAAGCCTGGCACACCTTTTTTCGATTTCAGCAAAAATGTCTTCAAGTTCTGGATAGACAAATTTGGTGGGGGTGATGACCCTTACCGGGGTAATGTCGGTAATGACGGTGGTATTTTTGCCTGCCTTGGAGATATTTCTCAGCACTTCAATAGGCTCAAATCCCAGAATAATATCGGCCCGACCGTCCCCCAGCAATGGGCTGACGCTATGGTCTCCGATTCGGACTGTGCCCGTGACCGAGCCGCCTCTCTGAGCTATCCCGTGAACCTCAGCGCTGGACACCTTTTTGCCGACTCCAACCGCGGCGGTGCCAATGATATTTGAAACTGTTATCAGGCCCAACCCACCAACGCCCGCCAGCAGAACATTGGTTACTTTTCTATCCATTCTCCGCTCCTTTTTCCCTTATTGCTCCAACAGGGCATACTTCTGGACAGACGCCGCATCCCGTGCATTGGAGTTCATCTATGTAAATCTTGTCGGCTGCCTCATAGAAGGCGGGGCAGGCATATATATCAATGCATATCCGGCATTGATTACATTTTTCCTGCTCTATTTCGTAGGTGGGTATCTCCAGGCCCTGGCGTCTCTTTTCGCTGGTTTCCATTAACTTGCATAAAGCCTTGCTGACCACAACTGATACTCCATTATGTGCTATCGCCCGCTGGAAAACATCCTTTGCCTCTTCTATGTTGTTGGGATTGACGACTTCGACGAATGTAGCCCCCAACCCTCTTGCCACATCCTCGATCTTAATCGGTATCGCTTCTCGGTACATGGCATCGCGGTCAGTTCCCGGATGCATTTGAAAACCAGACATCGCTGTCGCCCCGTTGTCCATGACAACCACCGTGATATCGTAGTTATGGTGGACGGCATTGGCCAGCGGCGACATTCCGTTATGGAAAAAAGTGGAATCCCCGATGAATGCCATTGCTGGTTTGCCAGTTGCCTGTCGGAACCCGCAGGCCAGGCCGATGCTTGCCCCCATGGAGTATTGAGCATGGCTCATTTTGTAAGGTTCCAGCCCTCCCAATAAATAGCAGCCCTGGTCATTGGCAAATATGGCGTCTTCCGGGACCACCTGCTTAAGCGCGTAGTAAGTGTTTCGATGCGGGCAGCCCGGGCAATTGGTCAGAGAACGGGCGGCAGGCGCTATTTCAGGGCCTTTCTGTCTCGGTATCGGGTTATCCTTCCCGAACACCCTGGCCAGCGGTTCCGCTACCGTCTCCAGTCTGTATTGTCCGGCCCTTGGAAAGTGCCCGGTTTCCTTCCCCCATATCTTGGCCCTGGCAGACATTTCATGGGCCATCTTGAGGAACTGGGTTTCCAGGAAAGGTGAAAGCTCCTCCACGATGACCAGTTCGTCAAATTTGCCGATGAAGTCCTTACACCGCTTTTCCGGAAGCGGATTGGTGAAACCGAGGGCCAGTAATTCGGTCTCGACGCCAAGCTCGCGAATGATTTCTTCCGCATAGCTTATAGAAATGCCGGAGGCAACAACACCAATCTTCTTCCCCGCTTTTTCTCCATCAAATTTAATTACTCTGTTATATTCTGATTTCTCGGATAACTCCTTTGCTTTTTCCATCTTCTTCAGGATATTGGCATGGCATCTGGTTCTATCCCAGGAGATAGGTACCCCCTTTACCTCACCCTTTCGGCGGGGTGCACCAAGTTTGCCGAATACAAGGTCACCCCGGGAAATATTCACATTATTGGTCGTTCTCAGGAAAACCGGCAGATAAAGCTCTTCAGCGATATCGAAGGCCTCGACGGTCATATCTTTCATTTCCTGGCAATTCGATGGTTCCAGCATCGGAACATCCGCTATTATGGATATGTACCGGTCATCCTGCTCATTTACTGAGGATGTGCCTCCGGGGTCATCGGCACAGACGAGGACCAGACCTCCCTTGATGTCGGTTTCCACCAGATTACAGGGGGTCAAATAATCCAAGAAAGAGTCGGCAGCGACATTAAACCCCTGGGCTTTCATGGGGCATAAAGCCCTTAAACCGGAGAGAGAAGCGGCAATACACTCATCGAGGGACACTTTCTCATTTGCCGACCACTCAAAGTAGAAACTCGGTTCTTCGCCTTTATCCCTCAGGTTTTTGACCAGAGCGTGAAAAACATCACCGATCTCCGACATCGGAGACCCGGGATATAACGCCGCAATATCCACGCCGGCTTCTAGGGCGCCCCTGACAATGGCTTCATTTCCCAGCAGGAAATACCTTCCCCCTTCTTTTCCAGTTAATATTTCTTCCATCGCTGTTCAGGTCTCCTTTGCTTTAGTTCTCTTGACTCAACTTCTATCAATGCTTATAGGTTTGAACCGACATTTCCCATTTCAATTCGCGGCGATACTTTCCCTATCTTTTTCACCTAACTGCCTGCTTGCCCTCAGTTTGATACGGGAAATCCGGGCTTAATTATTAATATCAGGCTTCGATATGTCTAGCTACCCTTTAGCCCGTTCTCAATAATCGCATGTAACAGATTAACTATGCCTTGCTGTCCTTTCAAACAGATGCCATCTACTCCCATAATAGGTTGTCCCGAAATACCATCAACAGCCCCGGCCATGATGCTTGCTTCCAGCATGCGGCGTTCCGTGTCGTCATCCTGAAGTATATCGGGTTTCTTTAGTAAATATCCAAGCATAGCACTGATGGCATAGGCGCCCCAGTTTGAGACCGAAGCCGGGAAAACGATGTCTGTCGGTACGGTACAGGCGCCTCCTTTACCGCAGGGGCACCGGCAAACATCTGCGTAGGGGGTAATTCTCCTGACGGCTTCTTCTATCGTCCCGCTGCCGATTTCGTTCCCGCGGTCAATAACCCCTATGGTGGGTATACCTCTCTGCGTTGCTTCGTAAAAGAGATACTCCAGGCCGGGAATCTTATCGTTTGCTTCGGCATCATAACCAGCCCCCGAGTGCTTTACCCCAATTTTGTTAGGTCCAATCGTCTCCACACTTATAATCATCTTGGGAGCAGACTCATCTATTATCCGGGTGGCTGTTTTCTTACTCTCATCTTCACCAATGCCAGGGAAGAGTATCTCTGCGGCAATGGCTTTTTTATACTGGAGGGCTTCTTTGAGTGGTAAGACATTCAGCCCGGCAGCTTTAATGGTAGCGCGAGCGGCAGCAATGTCCTTGGGTCCAGTCACCAATATCGGCAAGGCGCCAATACCAAAACTGATTGCCCTGGCCAGGCTGGCGACGCCAAGAGGACCATCGGTTTCTCCATAGGGCATATTAGGAATATACCCAAACTGGTCAAGAATCAGTACCCGGTCTTTTTCTTTAACATGTTCTATTATTTTCTGGGCAGCAACCAGACTTACCGGCTTTCCGCCTGCTTTTTCTGAAGCACTTTCATACAGCGCCGGAACAATCCATCTATCCGGACGACCACCCCATCCTGCCGCCGTGGTAACCAATCTATCTATATTCTTAGCTGTTTCTTCCATCGTATTTTTACCTCTCTTTTTGAAGTCTAATGGTAGAATTTTTTCTATGTTTAAGTACCACATCCTCTCCCGGTAATTGAGAATTCTCTCTCAATTTTGCCGTTTCTCACTCCGTAGACTTTATCGTGAATGTTGAGAATGAGGCTAGCACTGTTGGGTATGATTTCCAGTCTCTCGCCAAGGGTAAGTTTCTTGGCATTCTCTTTGTAGTAAATCCAGCCGCTTTCCGCGCCGACTTTTCCCAGCCACAGATCGTCTCGCCCTTTAATCGGGCCAAAACTGGGCATTCCATTCCAAAAGAAGCCAGGTGTATCCCGTCGGCCGATGATAGATTCACCGCCTAAAGCTTTAAAGCCGGCATCTATAACCACGTAAGTTGAATGTGAAGTGCTCACCACCGTGGTTAACAAAGTAAGGGCACATTGGTCTATGGTACAACCAAGGGAGTAGTTGTAGGCAATATCACCGATGGTACGCTGACCGGGGTGGATTTCAGTTATTTCTTTAAGTACGCCTTGTTTTATCCAATCGCAGACAGCAAATATGGTCGGGGACGCACCGGTTGCCACGTCTTTAATGTCAAAACCTTCATTACGTAGCAGGCGAGCCATTTCGCAGAGTATGGCACCGACCTCGAAACCAACCCTGGTAACACCTTCTTCGGTGGGTGCTGTTTGCCCCGAGGATTCATGTCCATAAATGCCGACTAGCTCAATACCCGGAAGTTTGCTCAGTTGCCTGGCCAGTTCCAGAGTTGGCGTACCCGGTAAAACACCATAGCGCCTGATACCAGTGTCTATCTTCATCATGACCGGAATTTTCTTGCCGGCTGCCTGACCCACTTTAGAAAGACCTTCCGCTTGCTCAAACATATCCACAACGATGGCCAGCGTAAGGCCTGGCCGGTTGATAAGTTTCTTGATTTTTTCAAATTTGCGCTCACCATAAAACGGGTGAGCGATGATAATGTCGTCGATTCCGGCTTCAGCCATAACTTCGGCCTGATCGGTTAAACCCACTTCAATCCCGCAGGCCCCGGCGGCGATTTGCATTTTAGCGATATCCGGACACTGGTGAATTTTGACATGGGGCCTCAGGCGGATGCCGGCTTCAGCGGCAGCCTGAGATATTTCTTTGATGTTTGTCTCCAGCTTGTCCATATCTATTAGGACCGCAGGAGTGTCTAAAGATGGATAAGGTATTTCTAATTGTTGCATTTATTTCGTCTCCTCTCTGTCTATCGCTCTCTCCCCGCAAAATATGATATCAAATGCTCCTAATTTTTTAATTGCAGCGGCTAGCGCATCCGCACCAGCTAACTTCTTGTTCTTGGCTTATTAGAGCAGGGCACAACACTATCTAATTTTTGTCTTTTATTTGTTAGTTGAATTAGCTTGCTCCCACCATGAACGGATATCTTCACTATTATGATACGGATTATTATCGCCTTTGTATCCAAGACGATAACTAATTAAATTAGTAGCCCTCTTAATCAATCCAGCAAATAATTCCCTCCTCGTTTCATCTAATCTAAATATCGGTACTGGCAGGCTCATAGCGGCTATCGCTGTACCGGATGCGTCTCTAACCGCAGAGGCAATGCCCTCAACTCCATCATAGCCCCCCTCTCTGTTAAAGGCAGTGCCATTCCTTCTTATCTCTTTAAATTCTCTTTTTAATTCCGATTTTGTAGCGACAGTTTTTTCCGTAATTGGTCTAAGCCTTTCGTCAGGGAAGAGAACATCCACTTTGGCTTCAGAAAGCTCACTCAAAAGTATCTTACCCATGGCTGACGCATAAGCAGGTAGTATCGTGCCAATATGATGAGTTAACCTGAAAGCATGTTTTGATTCCTCTTTCATAATCAGTATGACGTTTCCTTCTTGTAATATACCCAAACTCACAGCTTCACTGGTAAGGCTGTTTACCGTTTTAATCACGGGTTCTGCGGCTTTGAATATGTCTGTCGTATCTAAATATAAGCTCCCGAGGTAATAGAGCATTGGTCCAATGGAATATTTGCGGGTTTTTTCAGAACGCTCTAAAAATCGCATATTCGTTAAAGTAGCCAATATGCGGACCACTGTTGTTAACGGTACTTTCAATTTGCTAGAAATATCAACTGCGCCTAATTCCAGCTTATCCGGTCCGAAACACCCCAGCACTTCGCTAGCTTTATTTAGTGACTTAATCCCATTATTACCCGTAGAGTTAGCCATTTTTTGAATGTATTACCACATTATGGTAGTAACTACTATATAGTGGTATTATAAGCATAAAATGCATTTTTTGTCAAAAGGTAATTAAATACTCACCTGCCCCCGGCAGCAATTTGTTATGGCCTGTGGACGTTGTCACTCGTCTTGCTATTAAATAAATGCGCTGCCTCTGGGTGGGAAGAGGGTGCAATTGCTTCCTCTAATTTTACAAAATGGGCTATTGTCTTATGCTGAAAACAAATAAAAAATGTTCAGTCTACACACCCGGGGAGAGGTCAGAAATTAGCTCTTTCTTCTCGTTTTACCTTATGACTTTTTGTTCAATGTCATGTGATCACATGAATGTCAGATTTATTATGTGACCAACAATCCGTCAGAATGTTTAAAAAGGAACCCTTGTTAGATATGCTACATGCTACGTCACTAGACCTCTTGTAGTTGTTCTACCTTGGGTGTTACTGGGTGTTTTTAAATAGCAGAATGTCAATCTCTTTGAGCCGTTCCAACCCTTTCAATTCATAAGGAAACATTGGTAATTCTACTACCTCCATGTTTGAGTAGCTATCATGAATAGTCTCAATATAACTCTTCTGCTGCTCAGCCTTGGCCCGCAAGAAATCTGAGTCTTTTCCCTTAATCACGTTGTTTATTATTAACTGCTGAACCGTAAGCCCATATTCGTCTAGCTTGTGAAAAGTGCTGGCAAGTTGCTCAACAGCAAGGGCTTCCGGGATGGTGACTATGTTGAATCTCACTTTCTTCCTAATGAAATCCATGATTTCGGTGGATGCCTCCTCCCAATGCCTCAGGATATCCATTATTGGTTTCTTGCTTTTATGTCCAAGCTTCAGTTTTGAGTAGACGCGTGGAGCCATTCTCAAATGTTTTCTCAGTAGAGCAGGAGTTTCAAGTAAAGCGAGCGTCTGACCGAGAGGCGCAGTGTCCCAGATAATATTCTCATACTCGTCGCTTACGTTTAATTCCTTGATATAGTCAAGCATAAATTCATCACTCAGCCCTGGCAATACGGAAGTCATAAACTCAAGGAACCTTGAATAGTCGATAGACACGAGAGATGAAAAAACTGCGTAGACCTCGGCACCGAATTTCTTGTCCCACATCTCCATCACTTCATTCATACCGAGCTCGTTGATAGATAAAAACTCCTTCACTATTGCCGGTTTTTCCTTATGTGTTAGTTCAAATATATGTGAAAGGGATGGAGTGGCATCGGTTGAGATAGCTATGGTCTCTTTCCCCAAGGAAGCATAATGCAGTGCCGCAGCTGCAGCACATGTCGTCTTCCCGACACCTCCCTTCCCGGTAAACATAGTGATAATTATACTGCTCCCCATTAAGGCAGGGTTGGAGATAAGAGAGTAAGATGGCTGGAGAAAGAGGAGTAACAGCCATGCCAAGACGCAAATGGGATCCACGGACCAAGACCACCGTAGTGCTGCAGGGATTGAAAGGCAGGCCG
>JAUWLN010000096.1 GCA_030613665.1 Dehalococcoidia bacterium | reverse complement strand
CGGCCTGCCTTTCAATCCCTGCAGCACTACGGTGGTCTTGGTCCGTGGATCCCATTTGCGTCTTGGCATGGCTGTTACTCCTCTTTCTCCAGCCATCTTACTCTCTTATCTCCAACCCTGCCTTAATGGGGAGCAGTATAGCATATACACATTACCCTTTTGTGGTGTTTACTTGTTCCAGACTGCGTAACCAGCCGATCTCATCCTTCCTGACGTCTAGAATAACAAAAGTCTCGCTCTTCCTTATGCCCGGTATTTTGGCCAGGTAGTTCTTTACGAACTGCGTCAGCTCACCCGATGAATGGAACCATACACCGATAAAGATGTCATGGTTACCGGTGCAGAGCGACACATAGCGTACGTTGGGGCAAATAGACAGTGACTCCGAGATTTTATCCAGCATGGCGAGGTCGGCTTCCAGGGCAATTATGGCGGTGATATTATAGCCCAACTTGACCGGGTCAGGAACCACGGTAAAGGTAATAACACCATTATCCTGCAGGTGCTGGATACGGCGCCGAATCGTGGTTTCGCTGACACCGAGTTTGCCGGAGAGTTCCAAACTACTCTGCCGCGCGTCCTTGGCCAATTCCGAAATCAGGCTACGGTCCAGTTCATCCATCGCAGAAAATAGTATGCCACCAGATACTCCGCATGTCAAACCAACCGAACAGGTGAGACATCGTTCAGTCAAAATTGATTAACAACCGGGCTCTGGTCATCATAAAATCTGACGCCGGTCAACTTTAAAATATTTTCAAAGGCTGACCCGCTGCCGTTTTTACACAAACTGCCGTCTTTATCGGTTGTATTAGTGCACATTAACGGGGAACCTTGCCTGAATTTAACATTTTACCGAATTACATGCCTTTTTCGACCAAATGACTACCGTTGACACTATAGCGGGTCGATATATAAACTGAAACCGGAACAAGATACCAGCGGTGAATATCGAGGATGGAAGGGGGTGGTAACATTGGTCGTAGCAGCGTATCCCAAGACAAGCTACATCGTCATTGACGAAGAAAAATGCAAAGGTTGTCATCTCTGTATTGCCGTTTGCCCTAACGGAGTTATCGGCCAGGCATCACATATTAACCGGATGGGATACATCCCGGCCACCGTCATCCGCGAAAAAGCCGAGGAGTGCACCGGCTGCACCGTATGCGCCATCATGTGCCCGGACACGATCATCTCCGTGTATCGCCATGACCGTGTGTCGATTCATTCTGCTCCATAATCCATGCCTTCCTGGAGGGTCGTAAGATGACAGAGAAGACCTTGATGGCAGGCAATATTGCTATTGCGGAAGGGGCTATCCTGGCTGGCTGCCAGGCTTACTTCGGCTACCCGATTACCCCCCAGAACGAGATACTGGAACACCTGTCAAAGCGGATGCCGGGGGAAGGGCGTGTATTCCTGCAGACGGAGAGTGAGCTGGCAGCGATAAACATGGTCTATGGCGCGGCTGCGGCTGGCTGCCGTGCAATGACCTCCACTTCCAGCCCTGGTTTCAGCTTGGAGCAGGAAGGTATCTCTTATATGGCGGGAGCCGAACTGCCCGCTGTAATCGTCAATGTGATGAGGGGAGGTCCAGGGCTGGGTAATATCGGCGGCGCCCAGGGTGACTATTTTCAGTCTACCAGAGGAGGCGGCCACGGCGATTACCACCTCATCAACCTCGCCCCCGCCTCGGTGCAGGAAATGATGGACTTCACTATGCTCGCCTTTGAGCTGGCGGACAAGTACCGTAACCCGGTGGTGGTGCTGGCGGATGGTTTTCTCGGCCAGGTTATGGAGCCGATAGTAAGCCGCCCGCCGGTTACGGAACTGCCGGACAAGCCGTGGGCCATCACTGGTGCCCGCGGACGTGCCAAGAACGTGATTAACTCATTCGAGATGAACCCGGCCGACTTCCCGCCCCGGGTCCGGCTTTTGTTCCAAAAGTACGAGGCGATTTGCCAGAATGAGGTCCGCTTCGAAAGCCTCGAGCTGTCTGACGCCACTCTGGTAATAGTTGCCTACGGCAGCGTCAGCCGCTCAGCAATGACCGCGGTGAAAATGGCCCGCCGGGAAGGCATATCAGTTGGGCTGTTCCGGCCCATCACCGTCTACCCGTTCCCCTACAAAGCGCTTACAGAGCTGGCCCGGCACGCCGACAATTTTCTGGTGGCGGAACTGAGTTTTGGCCAGCTTATTGATGATGTCAGGCTAGCGGTCGGCCAGGATAAGCGGGTGACGCTGGTAAACCGCTACGGCGGAGTACCGCTACACGCCGATGAGATACTGGCCGCCATCAAGGAAATGGCAAGTCAACCGGTTGGCAGGTAAAATGATGAGATTGGAAACACCAGAGTTTGATACCGTGCTCTACCACCGGCCCGAATCCCTGGAGGACTACACCCTCCATCTGTGCCCCGGCTGTGGACACGGCATCGTGCACCGCCTCATCGCCGAGGTTGTTGACGAGCTGGGTATCAGGGAAAGGGCGGTCTGTGTAGCTTCCATCGGTTGTATGGTCAACTCCTACCATTATTTTAAATTTGATGGCCTGGAATCGGCCCACGGGCGCGCCCCGGCCGTAGCCACCGCCATCAAAAGGTGCCACCCCCACCTGGTCCCCTTCACCTACCAGGGGGACGGCGACCTGGCGGCTATCGGCACTGCGGAGATAGTACACGCCTGCGCCCGTGGAGAGAACTTCACTACCATCTTCGTTAATAACGCTATCTATGGCATGACTGGAGGCCAGATGGCGCCTACCACCCTGCTCGGCATGTACTCCACCTCAACCACCGACGGACGTGAACCGGCACGGTCCGGATATCCCATCCGGGTCTGTGAAATGCTGTCGGCCCTGGACGGACCAGCCTATATCGCCAGGGAATCCGTACACAAACCGTCCGCCGTGCGCAAGGCAAAGCAGGCGATTAAACTTGCCTTCCGGACTCAGCTCGCCGGTCTGGGCATGTCACTGGTGGAAGTACTGTCTCCCTGCCCGGTCAACTGGCGGCTGGAGCCGGTCGACGCTCTGAAATGGCTTGCCGAGCACATGCTGCCGCACTATCCACTGGGCGAGTACAAGGTTATCGAGGCGGTGGCTGCCTTGAAAAAGGAGACCGACCATGCATGAGGAGATAACACTGGGCGGTTTTGGGGGGCAGGGAGTGTTGTTTATCGGTCGATTGCTGGCAGAAGCTGCTTTCCGGGAGGGACATGAAGTGGTGTGCATGCCTTCTTACGGGGCGGAGAAAAGAGGAGGTACCGTCTGGTGCGATGTCACCGTCTCCGAAGAGGCTATAGGTGCCCTGTTTATCACCCGGCCCACGGCCGCCGTGGCTATGAACCCGGCTTCCCTGTCAAAACTGGAGACAATGATAAAGCCCGGCGGGCAGCTGGTGGTCAATCGGTCGCTGGTGCCGGATAAGGTAAAACGAGCGGATATCTGCACCGTGTACGTGCCAGCCAATGATATGGCGGCTGAACTGGGAGACGATTCAGTCAGCAATATGGTAATCCTGGGAGCCTTGCTCGCCGTGTGCCCGGTCGTCGCCGCATCCAGCATTACCGCCGTTATGGGTGAATTACTGGCCGGAAAACAGGCACGCCTTGCCTTGAATGAGAAAGCCCTCGATGCGGGCTACGACTGGACAAAGAAAAGCCTGGCTTCCCCCGAAAGCAAGTTTGAAGAAGGTGCCCATGTTCAGTAACAGGACACGAAACGAAGCCCGCCAGGGAATGAAGAAATGGCGGGATGATGTACGAGAACAAAATGACCACGCCTCGGTAGAAAAACGAGTTTCCACTGTATCTGACCTTGATATAGACCCCCTGTATACCCCGGAAAACATTGGTGACCTGGACTTTGCCGAAAAAATCGGCTATCCCGGCACCTATCCTTTCACCAGGGGCTGCCAGCCAACCGGCTACCTGGGAAAAGTATGGACATATCGGATGTTCGCCGGCCTGGGCAGCGCCGAGGATACCAACCGGAGATGGCACCAGCTTCTGGAAGAAGGAGAGACCGGACTGAGCACGGCCTTTGATTTCCCGACTCTGATGGGATACGACTCCGATTCTCCACGCTCCACCGCCGAGGTTGGCAAATGCGGGGTCGCCATTGACACCATAGCCGATTTTGAGAGGCTCACCCGGAATATCCCTCTGGGCAGGGTGACTACTTCCATGACCATCAACCCGCCGGCAAGCGTTCTCTGGGCGATGTACCTGGTCGCCGCTGAAAGACAGGGAGTGAGCTGGAAGAAACTTGGCGGGACCATCCAGAATGACATGCTCAAAGAGTTCATTGCCCAGAAAACCCTGATGTGCCCTCCTGAACCCTCGATAAGGATGGTCAGCGACACTATCGAGTTCGGCACCAGCCACGTGCCGCGCTGGAACACGATAAGCATCAGCGGCTACCATATACGCGAGGCTGGCTCCACCGCCGTCCAGGAGCTGGCTTTTACCCTGGCCGACGGAATTGCCTACGTCCAGGACGTTATGGCACGTAAAAAAATGGACGTGGACGCCTTTGCTCCCCGGCTTTCCTTCTTCTTTGATTCTCACCTGGACTTCTTTGAAGAAATCGCCAAATTCAGGGCCGCCCGGAGGATGTGGGCCAGAATTATGAAGGAGCGATTCCAGGCGAAAAACTCGCGTTCCTGGTGGCTGCGCTTTCATACCCAAACGTCCGGCTGCTCTCTGACCCACCAGCAGCCGTATAACAACATTGCCCGCACTACCACAGAGGCCCTGTCGGCTGTCCTGGGCGGCACCCAGTCTCTGCACACCAATTCCTTTGACGAGGAATTCGCCCTGCCCACCGAATTTGCCGCCACCATCGCCCTGCGCACCCAGCAGATTCTGGCGGAAGAGAGCGGGGTAATCAATACCATCGACCCCCTGGCCGGCTCTTATTTCGTGGAGTCGCTCACCAACCGAATAGAGGACGAGGCCTGGGAATACATCCGGAAGATAGATGACATGGGAGGTATGCTGGCGGCGATTTCGGTCGGGTTCCCGCAGCAGGAAATCGCCAATGCCGCCTATCATTTTAAACAGCAAGTCGACAGTCTGAAAAGGGTCGTCGTCGGTGTGAATAAATACGCGGCCAGACAGAAAGAGTCCCCCATCGAGCTTCTTAAGATCGATGAAAAAGTGGAAACGGAGCAGGTTAAGAGGCTACGGAAAGTAAAAAGGGCCCGGGATAACCGGGAAGTGGCCCGGACCCTGCGCGACCTTCGCGCCGACTGCCAGAGTGACAGAAACGTAATGCCCGGCGTCATCGAAGCGGTCAGGGCCAATGCCACCGAGCAGGAAATCTGCGACATATATCGGGAAGTATTTGGAGAGTATCACGACCCTGGTTTCTACTAGGCAAAAACACCCACCGGGCTGTATATGGAGAATAGATGAACCAGAAAAGGAAAATAAGAGTCCTGATTGCCAAACCGGGCCTGGACGGGCACGACCGGGGGGTCAAGATTATCGCCCGGGGTTACCGGGACGCTGGCTATGAAGTAATCTACACCGGGGTGCACCAGGTGCCGGAGCAGATAGTTGCCGCGGCAATACAGGAAGACGTTGACCTGGTCGGTCTGAGCTGCCTCTCCGGTGCTCACCTACATCACTTTGGTGAAGTGGCGAAACAACTTCATGAAAAAGGGGCCGGTAATATGACCGTTATCGGCGGGGGTATCATCCCCGAAACGGATATTCCAGCACTTCAAAAAATAGGTATAAAAAAGGTATTTCTTCCCGGGACATCCATCGCTGAGATAATCAACTGGACAAATAAGAATGTAAAACCTGCGAATAGACTTACATAGTTAGCGAAGAGAACTCACCATAATCGGCATCTCCAGCCAGTCCGGCCTAATAATATAGAGTAAGTAAGTCAGCGTAGCTTCTCTCTTCACCATTAACGAATAAGCTATAAAAAGGCATTCGATTCATTCTGTGGAACACAAAGCGTCAGAATGTTGAGTGTGGAAAAAGGAATGATTTTCAGATCAGTAGAAGCACTTTAGCAATTAAATAGGATATCTGATGAAAGAAACTTGTTGGTAGTTGAAGGTAATAGGCAGGATGCAAAGTGCTACATATCCCTAAGTCTGTCTAGTCATGCCGCTGACTCAGAAAGGTGTCTTGAGCCAGCCAACTGTTTGTGTCTGTAACAATCAAGGATGTGGTCATTTATAATTCCAATAGCCTGTAAGTGTGCATAAATGATTGTTGTTCCGATGAATTTAAATCCCCTTTTTTTGAGGTCGCTGCTTATTGTATCAGATAGTATAGTGTAAATCGTCAGCTTAAATGGGCCACTTCTGGGACAAAAGATAATGGACACTTAGGGTTTGCACCTGCTCCCCCGAAAAAGTAAAGTATCGATTAAGAAAGGAGCAGGATCATGACTCAAGGAGTATCCGACAGACCCTGGCAGGCAGAGGCCAAGACACAAGAAACCAAGCAGTTCATCCGGGACATCAAGCGCATAA
>JAUWLN010000019.1 GCA_030613665.1 Dehalococcoidia bacterium | reverse complement strand
ATGGGCATGGGTGGTGGCATGGGAACCGGAATGATGCCGCCGTTTTCACCCACATCCCAACCGTTGAGCCAGGAACAGGGACTGGATGATTTGAAAACCCAGTCGCAGATGCTGGCGCAGCAGCTCTCGGCGATGCAACAGCGCATTGACGAGCTGGAAAAGAGAAAATAAAGAGCAGTTAAATCCTTACAGGAGGTGTAATTATGCCCAGAGGAGATGGAACGGGACCACCCGGGGGAAGTGGCCGAGGTACGGGAGGAGGTGCTGGCAGAGGCAGCGGAGGTGGAGGCAGAATGGAGGGCAACCGCCCCGGAGCCGGCCCTAGTGGGAACTGCGTCTGCCCCAGCTGTGGGGCAACAATGCCCCATAAAACTGGCTCTCCCTGCTACAACATGAACTGCCCGAAATGCGGCACGAGAATGGTGAGACAGTAGGGTGATAATTTCCATTGCCAGTGGTAAAGGGGGGACCGGGAAAACACTGGTCGCTACCAACCTTGCATTGTCGTTAAACGATGTGAGCAAAGTACAGCTTCTTGATTGCGACGTTGAGGAGCCAAATGCCCACATATTCATAGAACCCGTTTTTACCCACCGGGAAACGGTCTCTATCCCGGTGCCCGTGGTGGACGAGGATAAATGTACATACTGTGGTCTGTGTGCCAAGGTTTGCGCCTACAACGCCATAACGGTCATTAAAGAGCACGTCCTGGTTTTCCACGAACTCTGCCACGGATGCGGTGCCTGCAGCTATCTATGTCCGGAAAAGGCGATTTCTGAACAGAAAAAGGGGATAGGCGTCGTTGAATCAGGGCAACTGGGTGAGATGAGTTTTGTCCAGGGAAAACTGAACGTAGGGCAGGCCATGGCAGTGCCGGTAATAAGGAAGGTTAAAGAGAAAATAGAACCGGACGCTATCGCCATAATCGATGTGTCACCGGGGACATCCTGTCCTGTCATTGAATCCATCAAGGACAGCGATTTCTGCATACTGGTAACCGAACCCACGCCTTTCGGGCTCAACGACCTTATCCTGGCCGTTGAAACGACGCGGAAGCTGAACATTCCCTATGGTGTTGTCATCAATCGTGTGGGTATCGGGGACGGACGGGTGAAGGCATACTGCCAGGAAAATAATATTGAGGTTCTCCTCGAAATCCCCCTGGATACAACCATCGCACGCCTTTACTCCGAAGGGTTACCACTGGTTGCCCATATGCCTTCCTGGAGGGAAGAATTCGTCGGGCTTTATAAGCTTATACAGGAGAGACTGCATGAGGGAAATCGTAGTACTAAGCGGTAAAGTAGGCACCGGAAAGACCAGCATCGTCGGGGCCTTTGCCGCACTGGCGCAGCATAAAATATTGGCCGACTGTGATGTAGACGCGGCCGACCTTCACCTGATACTCAGGCCGGAGCTAAAGGAAGAACACGAGTTCTGGAGCGGTCAGACAGCCTTCATCGATAAGGGTGTGTGCACTGAATGCGGCTTATGCCGGGATGTCTGCCGCTTTCAAGCTATCGATAACTGGATAGTCGACCCCGTCTCCTGTGAAGGGTGCGGATTCTGCTTTCATGTATGTCCTGTACAGGCCATTACCATGCGGGAAAACCTCGCCGGGCACTGGTTCCTTTCCGAAACCAGATACGGACCGCTGGTTCATGCCAGGCTCGACATCGCCCAGGAGAACTCCGGGAAACTCGTTGCAATGGTCAGGAAACAGGCACGGAAAATAGCGGAAAGCGAAGAGGCGAGTTACATCATAAGCGATGGGCCACCTGGTATCGGATGTCCCGTTATCTCCTCGCTATCAGGAACGGATCTTGCCCTTCTCGTGACAGAGCCTTCACTCTCGGGCATACATGACCTGGAGCGAATACTTGATGTTTGTAAGCACTTTGGCATCATCACTATGGTCTGTATAAACAAATATGATATTAACGAGGATAATACACGGAGGATTGAGCGTTATTGCCTTACTCAGGGAGTGGAAGTAGCCGCCAAGATTCCATTTGATAACGTGATAACCGAGGCCATGGTGCACGGAGTGCCGGTGGTTGATTACACCGATAATGGTGTAACTCACGAATTAGAAAGGTTGTGGAAACTAGTATCAACCAGGCTTAATAGGAAATCAAAATAGATAGGAGGATGCAGTAATGAAAATTGCCGTTATTTCTGAGGACGGGAAAACTATCAGCCAGCATTTTGGTCGAGCGCCGTTATATGTGGTTGTTGCCATTGAGGACGGTAAGATTGTGAGTAGAGAAACGCGAGATAAAAGCGGGCACCACACTTTTGCAGCCCACCATGCCGATGTCAAACCCGGGGAACCTCACGGCTATGATGCCGGCGCTCAGGTAAGGCATTCCAACATGGTAAGCGCTATTGACGATTGCCAGGTTATTCTCGTCGGGGGTATGGGCTGGGGTGCCTACGACAGTTTAAAAAGCCATAACATCGAACCAATTGCTACCGACGTAGAAGATATTGATGAAGCAATTCAACGCTATATTGATGGCAAACTTGAAAATATGATGGAACGACTGCATTAAGGAAAGGGAAGGTAATCAGCATGACCAGAGCAAATCGTTCCGGTAACCAGCAACCGAAGACTATTGAGGAAGAAATAAGAGCGAGTCTCAATGGGGTATTGGTACCGGGTGCTAATCGAAGTATAAATGGACTGAATTTGGTTCGTGATATATCTTTATCTGACGGTAACGCTGGCATCACTCTCGCTTCGGCAGCCTTGAACAGCGAAGCCCAGAACTGGATAGCAGCTAAAATAAAAGAAACCTGTTCTAATATAGCTCAACTGAAAAGCGTTGATGTGCTTTTCACCGACTCCAAACCTTCTGAGCTGAACGATATATCACATGTCATTGCGGTGATGAGTGGTAAGGGTGGTGTCGGCAAATCCTTAATAGCCAGTCTTACCGGGCTGTCTCTAGCCCGCCAGGGATACGAGGTTGGCATACTGGACGCCGATATTACCGGCCCGAGCATTCCAAGGATATTCGGCATCGACTCTCGACCCGGGGGCAGTGATACCGGCATCCTGCCGGTGCCAAGCAGAATGGGAATCGAAATCATGTCTATAAATCTCCTTCTGCCCAACGAGGATGACGCGGTTATCTGGCGTGGGCCGCTTATCGGCCGCACCATAACGCAGTTCTGGGAAGAGGTACTCTGGGGCAGGCTTGCTTATCTGATTGTAGACCTGCCTCCGGGAACGGCTGACGCTTCTTTAACTGTGATGCAGACACTGCCCATCACGGGAATCGTCATCGTCTTTACCCCGCAGAATCTGGTGGAGATGATAGTGAAGAAAGCGGTCAATATGGCGAAACAAATGAGCAAACCGATACTGGGCGTAGTAGAGAATATGAGCTATATCAACGTACCTGATACCGGCAAGCGTATGGAGCTCTTCGGTAGCAGCAAGGGTGAAGAAATGGCCAAAGCAGCCGGGGCCCCTCTTCTCGCCCAGTTCCCTATTGACCCCGAACTGGCCGTTCTCTGCGACCAAGGTGAGATTGAGCGATACGATTCTGAAGGCCTGAGCGCTTTTGCGGACGCATTCAATCAAGCAATGTCAGCCAGAGTTAGTTAAAGAAGTTCTACCATGAAAAATAACCGCAGTTCACCTTTTGATATTCTAGCTTCAGAATATGATGCCTGGTTCGAACAGGAAGGCAAGCTCATTTTCGATATCGAAGTCAGAGCCTTCCAGGAAGTGCTTCCTCTTTTACCCAAACCGTGGCTCGAAATTGGTGTAGGCAGCGGCCGCTTTGCTCAGGCGCTGGGAATTGAGACCGGAATCGACCCTTCAGTTAAGCTGCTTGAGATAGCCAAGCGCCGCGGCATCGACGGGTTTCTAGCAAGAGGTGAAGACAGGTTCTTCGAGGTGGAGACCTTCGGCACCGCATTTCTGATTGTGACCTTTTGCTTTATCAAATCACCCCTGGATGTTCTTAGCGAATCCCACCGTATACTGAAAGACGAAGGGAGGATAGTATTAGGGCTGGTATTGCGGGATAGTCCCTGGGGAGAATATTACCAGACCAAGAAAAGGGAAGGACATCGTTTTTACCAGCACGCGACGTTCTACAGCTACCAGGAAGTTTCGGATCTCCTGAAACGCTCCGGCTTCACCATCGAGAAGGTAGTTTCTACGCTTTTTCAGAAGCCAGATGCGATAACCGAAATGGAATCTCCCCGGGAAGGATTTCATTCAAGTGCTGGATTCACTATTGTGGTAGCGAATAAAACCGTAATTTCAGAGCATAAGGGTGATAGATGATGGGGACCAGCATGAATTCCATTATCTATGGTCCGGTGCCGTCGTGGCGCCTTGGTAACTCATTGGGTATAGACCTTATATCAACTAAGGGCAAGACCTGTTCTTTTGATTGCATTTACTGTCAGTTAGGAAAGACCATTCATCGGTTAGCCGAACGTAAGGAGTTTGTAACCATATCCGCAGTAGCTGAGGAATTAGAACGAGTTAAAGGAATAACAGCTGACTATATCACCTTCTCAGGAGTAGGCGAGCCAACCCTGGCTGTTAATCTTGGTGAAGCAATAACACTGGCCAGATCTGTTTTAAGATTACCGGTGGCTGTGCTTACCAATTCTTCATTGATGACCAGAGAGGATGTCCGTCACGACCTCAGCATGGCTAACGTAGTAGTAGCGAAATTAGATGCACACGATGAAAAGATGTTCTGCGAAGTAAATCGGCCAAATATCGAATGCCGCCTTGAAGAGATTATTCAAGGTATCAAACACTTCAGAGAGCAATATCAAGGAAGGTTGTCGCTTCAGGTGATGTTTGTTAACGCCAATAAACACCATGCCAGAGAAATAGCGGCCATAGCCAGGGAGATTTCCCCGGATGAAGTGCAGTTAAACACGCCGCTACGCCCCTGCGCCGTTCAGCCCCTGGTCCCACGAGACATCGATGCTATACGTGGGGAATTTCATGGCCTGAAGAATGTGGTAACTGTCTATGAAGCAACAAGACCAGAGGTAAATCCCCTGGATTTGAAGGAAACTTTAAAACGTCGACCCAGGATTAATACGTGAACTTCATTCTATGCGCCCCTTGCTATATCTTGACAACTACTCCTGGGCGACCATAATTAAGATGCTGGCGCAATAATAAATGGCAGGAGGTGATAGATAAGCTTTAGCAAAAGCATTGAAAAAAGAAAATCGTATAGAATTCCAAATTGAGGTTTCCGTATAATATATTGCTGACTAAAATAACAGGCAGGTGAAGGAAATGAACGAAATACCAGGTGAACCAGTACGACCGGGGAATATAACCCTGGAACAAGCTCGTAAGATTGTTGACGCCATGGTGGAATACGCTACCAGGACTAAGCCGGGTCGCGGTATGGCTTTTGCCGTAGTAGACGAATCCGGTGTTCTCCTGTACTTTGCCAGAATGCCTCAAGCCTCGCTGATTAACCGACAAATGGCGGAAAAGAAAGCCTGGAGTGCCATAGCATTCAAACGGGACACGAGAGCCACCCGAGACTTATTTGTAAAACTGGGTCTTGGACCCGCCGATTTCTGCGAGCCTGACAGATTAACGCTTATACCTGGTGGCAACCTCATTCGGACCAAGGAAGGCTATACTGTTGGTGCTGTGGGCACCAGCGGTCGCCACTATGATGAGGACGAGGAGCTAGCACTGGTTGGTGTTAATGCTTATGAGTAACCCGCAAGCCACGGTCAACTGAAAAAAATGTAAAGTAATTATACTATTTTAAAACAACAAGGCATTACTTGTTGTGGAGTATAATAACAGGCAAGAGTACTGAGTATTAACTTGAGGTTAAATAGCAGGAAGGCGATATGAGACATAAACACAAGGATAATCTGGCCGGAGAGCATCGTATCGGCGACATTGGTCAGCTAACAATTTATGGTCTTTTTATGGCACTCTGGATATCTGATATGGTCTTGAATTACTCCAATTTTCTTAATGAATATATACCAGTAGCAGTAAGGTTACCCATTGGCATTGCACTACTGATTATATCTGGCTACATGGCAGTAACAGGCCTTCTGATTGTATTTAGTAAAAAAGCGCAATCACAAGGTGTAATTAGAAAAGGCGTATTCCGTTTCGTGCGTCATCCAATATACCTGAGTGAAATAATACTGTACCTGGGGTTGTTATTACTGAACCTATCTCTAGCTTCAGC
The DNA here is from genome assembly GCA_030613665.1 of Dehalococcoidia bacterium. Taxonomy (GTDB): domain Bacteria; phylum Chloroflexota; class Dehalococcoidia; order Dehalococcoidales; family RBG-16-60-22; genus E44-bin89. The sequence continues at coordinate 10,467 of JAUWLN010000019.1, read as the reverse complement.
TATAGTATGGGTTATAGCCATGTTCTTTTTGCATCATATGTCTCGCTATGAAGAGAAGTTGTTACTTGATAAGTTCGGTGATGAATACAAACAGTACATGAAAGAAGTACCGATGTGGTTTCCACGCCTTTATAGAAAATAAAAAACAGCACTGGCAGCGGCTGGATTTGAACCAGCGGCCAATGGCTGATATGCCATCTGATTAATGATGAAATTGAAACATAACTCAGGTAATTATAATTCTGACTAAAGTGTGATTGATATTATATTAAATCGGATTTAATATACCAGTGTATGCCTGAACACTTGACGCAAATACGGAATGCTACTAAAAATGCCGTAGCGAACGGCATTTGCTTCATAGACAGACAGCCTCACGATTGGAAGGTCACTGCAATTCGCTCTTCCATGTTCCGTTTATTCTACCAAATGCTGCTACCGTACCTGTCTATCTACGTTTTGTTGCTGGGAGCTACTGGTACACAGTTGGGTATCGTTAATAGCATAGGTATGGGCGTGGCCGGTTTAACAGCTCCTATTGCCGGATGGTTAATTGACCGTGTCGGTGCTAAAAATATTTACCTGGCTGGCATCGTCTTCCTCGCCATTTCCTGGCTTGTTTACGCCATCGCTCCGAACTGGACCTTTATAATCATTGCCATGCTGGCCTACTGGCTGGGATTTCGCACCAGCATGCATGGTTGTACTGTTATCTGCGGAAATTCACTGACCACCCGTGACCGTGCCACGGCGATGAGCTGCTGTGAGACGCTAGCGGCTGGACTGTTCGGAATAGCCGGCCCTATGATTGGCGCGTTAGTGGTTTCCTCGTTCGGAGGTGTAAGTATCGATGGTATCCGACCCCTGTTTTATATAAGCCTTGCCGGAACCATAGCCACGTTTTTTCTGGTTCTTACCCAGATTTCTAACAGAAGGTGGGGGTTTATCGAAGAATCAAGAACCAGGTTCCTGCCTGATTTCATTCAATTACTGAAGCGGGGACGGAACCTGAAGCGGTTTATCATCGTATCCGTAATAGCCTTCCTGCCCAATGGTATGATAATCCCCTTCACACAACCCTTTGCCCACGAAATTAAAGGAGCCAACGAGTTTATATTGGGAGCAATGGTAACAGGTTTTGCTTTAACACCCCTGCTGTTAGGCCTTCCCCTCGGCAGATTGGCTGACCGTATTGGTCGTAAAAAGGTCATCTATCTTATAACTCCATTTTTTTGGGCTTCTAACCTCATGCTCATATGGGCCCCCAACACCTTCTTTCTTATCTTCGCGGGAATCCTCCAGGGGTTTTTCTTCATATTTTCATTAGTCATCGGGGCCATGCAATTTGAAATGGTACCACCCGAGCATATGGGTAAATGGATGGGTATTTTAGGCTTTTTCCGTATGCTTGTCGCCGCGATGGCAGCATATCTTGCCGGTGTTATATGGGATAACCTCGGCCCGCAGTACGTGTTTCTAATTTACCTTGGCCTTGATATTGTAATAAGACTCCCCCTATTTATTACCATCCCGGAAACACTAGGAACAAAGGCTCAACTGGAAGAATAGTGAAAATTAAGGTTCCAGACAGGGGCTATTGACTTAGGGTACCCTAGTATAGTATATTCTTGGACGGAATGTTTTGTGTTTGTAAAGCATCATTAGTTAATTCTGTAATAACGCCTGTCTTTTTTTATTTTACCCATTGGCATAAATTGGCAGCATCTGTGCCGATTACACCTGCCGGCATTAGGCCAATGTATTTATAAGAGGAATTGTAATCACAGTTAAACAAGGAGGAGTATTGATGCGATCAAGATCAAAGTCTAATTTATCGATAATATTAATCCTGCTGGCACTTTTGGTAACAATGCCTATTCTTTCTGCCTGTGGAGGAGAACCCGCCCCAGCACCGGCGCCAGCTCCAGCCCCAGCACCCGCAGAATCTGAATTTGATATAGTTAAAGATTCCGTTGCCGCCTATCTGGCTGACAAGGCCGGAAACATGAACGCTTCAGACCTTCATATGAGAATCGCCGAAGATGATGCACCCTATATCGTCAGCCTCCGCAAGCCGGAAGATTTTGCCAAGGGGCATATTCCCGGTGCTATAAATATAGGCTTCGGCGACCTGGCAACATTACCCGAAAATGAAGAGATTTTAGTCTACTGCTACACGGGGCAGTCGGCATCATTTGGGGCGCCTGTACTCGGGGTATTGGGTTACGATGTGACTAATCTTCTGCACGGAATGTCTTCATGGTCGACCGACCCCGCTATTTACGTATCACGGTTCAACCCGGAGACTAACCAGGGCGATAACGAGTTTGAGACCACCGCCAACACTGCGGAGACGTACGGCCTACCAGAGCTGGACAATACAGCTTCAGACGACCCGGTAGAGATTGTCAAGGCCGCAGCTGCTACCGTCTCACCCAAGTATATTACCGCAGACGACCTTAAGATGAAGATTGCGGAAGGCGAAGATATGACCATTCTGAGCGTTCGGTCCGCTGAACATTATGCCGCAGGACATATCCCTGGTGCGATTAACATTGGATTGGGTGACCTGGCGAATAATCTTGATAAGCTCAATAGCGATGCCCCAATATATGCGTACTGCTACACCGGGCATTCAGCAGCTCAGGCAACGGCTCTGCTGCAGATGCTGGGATATGATGCCTACAGCGTTAAGTTCGGTATGTGCTCCTGGACATCTGACCCGGCGGCTAATGCCGGCAAGTGCTTTAGTGCCGACGCTGCTCAGGGTTATGAAACTGAGAAATAGACCGGCGATAAATTTATAAAATGTAACTGGTTCCCCCTTACCATTAAAGTTAGAGAGGAGAGCGGAGGAGCAGATGAAAAGACTGGTTATGGCAGTTACTGTCATAGTTTTACTGGTTGTGTTCGCTGCTCTCGGATGTACGAACAGAGGGTTAGTCGGTCCCTCACCGGGGACAGAACAAGAGGTGGTGAGCACCTGCGTTACCTGCCATACCGACAAGGACACGCTCAAGGAAATTGCTTCAACGGAACCAGAAGAGGTGAAGTCCGAAGCAACCTCTGGTGAAGGCTGAGGGGGTGAATTGCCTCCGTTGGAGGTATGGCAAAAGGTTTTCCTGAAAGATGCCGAGTTCGTTCAAAGTACCCATGGGAAGGTTGGCTGTGTCATCTGCCACGGCGGTGACAGCCGGGAAGAAGACAAAGAGTTAGCACATGTAGCTCTGGTAGTTGACCCTTCCGAGGGTAATTGCAATACCTGCCACAAGGACATCGCCCACGTGAATGATATTAGCCTCCACACGTCGCTCAGCGGCTTTAAATCTGTCCTTGAAGCCAGAGGTGGGAATCTGGAAGAAGGCTCCCCTCTGGCCGTAGCCTTTGAGAATCATTGCCAGCAGTGCCACACCTCTTGCGGGCAGTGTCATGTCAGTCGCCCGGATGAGGCGGGTGGCGGGCTTGTTTCCGGGCACGAGTTTCGGGGAACTCCATCCATGCAGTACAACTGTATTGCCTGTCACGGCTCCCGTGTTGGTGCTGAGTATCTCGGGGAGAATGAGGGAATCCCGGGTGACGTTCACTGGACAAAGGAGAGCATGGTCTGCGCCAAATGCCACAGTCAGGAACTTCACGGTTCCGGCCAATCCGCAACTACCAGATATCAGAATCCGTACGTGGTAAAATGCGAAGACTGCCATCAGGATGTCTGGACCAACACCGGCGGCAACCACCAACATGAGCAACACCTGGGTGACCTCCAATGCCAGGTCTGCCACTCCGTAACCTATAAAAACTGTTACAGCTGCCACGTTGCTATCGATCAAGCGGGCCTGCCCTGTCGTACCAGCGACCCCTCCGAGATGCACTTTGAGATCGGCTATAATCCGCTGCGGTCGTCGGAAAGACCCTACAAGTACGTGGTACTGCGTCACGTTCCAACCTGTGTCGGCACCTGCGATTATTACGGCGATAGTCTCCTGCCCGACTTCAATGCGCTCCCAACCTGGAAATATGCCACGCCGCACAATATCCAGTTGAATACCCCGCAGAACGAGAGCTGCGATGCCTGCCATGGCAATAGAGAACTATTTCTGACTGAAGAAGATGTCATCCCTGCCGAGAGGGAAGCCAATAAAGGTGTCATTGTGAACGAGTTTCCTGAAACTGTAGGCAGGTAGGTATTTCATGGAGCTAAGTCGTAAGGATTTCTTAAAAGGTGCTGCGGGGGCAACGGGCTTATTGTTGCTCCAGCCGCCGACTCTGGCTTTGGCCGATGAATCACAAACTCAGGCAGGCATGGCCATGCTCATCGACGTTAACAAATGCATTAGCTGCTGGTGGTGCTATGCGTCCTGCAAAGATTACAACATGTTGCCAGAAACTATAAAGCCAGACCCGCAAAGCCCGCCGGCTCTTTCCCCTCATGTCTGGACAACGCTGCACACGGTAAAGAAAGGTGAGGAATGGAGTTCCCGCAAGCAGGCCTGCAACCACTGTACCGTTGCTGCCTGTGTTGAAGTCTGCCCTACCGGAGCACTGAGTTATAATGCGCTGGGTTTCGTCCAGTACGATAAGGAGAAATGCTCTGGCTGCGGGTATTGCACCGAGTTTTGTCCTTTCCATGTGCCGCAACTGGAAGCCAATAAAATAAGCGGCGTTGCTATCATGGATAAATGCACTTTCTGTAAGGGCCGTGTTACCAATGGTGAGCAACCCGCCTGTGCTGCTGCCTGCACGACAGACGCCATCAAGTATGGTGAACGTAACGAACTGATTCAGGAAGGGCGGGAAAGAGTTGTTGCTCTGCGTCAATCTAATCCCGATGCCGTGCTTTATGGAGATAAAGAGCTGGGGGGCTTGCATGTGATATATGTGCTTGATGATGCGCCGGAAACCTACGGTCTACCCGCTGACCCCCAAGTTCCGGCATCGGCTACGGTACGTGACTTATTCAGATGGTGCGGCATAGGTGCCACAATAGCCGTCATCGCTGGCTTTGGACTGAACTACCTGGTTGCCCGGTTTAAAATGGCCAGGGGAGAAAAGTAATGGCAGAAGCGCGAGTGGTTGAGCGGTTTAAGAAACGAACTATCTGGTTTCACTGGATTCACACTGCCGCTTTTCTGGTATTGCTAATCACAGGGGCAATTTTATTCTTCCCTGGTATTGGGGCTCCAGCGGCGGGTGGCCTGACCAGGTTTATCCACCGTATCGCCGTGGTGTTCTTTGTCGGTGCGCCGATAGTGTATTTCTTCCTTAACCCCAGAATGTCATTACATTTCATCAGAGAAACTCTCACCTGGGGTAAAGAAGATCTTCAATGGTTTTCGAAGGCACCTGATTATTACTTCGGCGGTGCCGAGGAGAAGATGCCGCCACAGGGACACGTGAACACCGGACAGAAGATGTGGCAGCTGGTGGTTCTGGGTACCGGGATTCTCTTCCTGATATCCGGCTGCCTCATGTGGTTCTTTAAAGATGTTCTGGCTCCGAGTGTTTTCGGGTGGTCTGTTGTCATCCATGACATTGCCTTTATTCTGGCATTTCTCATGCTGTTGGTGCACATTTACCTGGGCATAATTCATCCAAGGATGACAGAGTCACTCCGTTCCATGTGGGATGGTAAGATTTCAAAAACTTATGCCAGAAACCACTACGGCAAGTGGTATGGCGAAATATCTCAGACTGAGAAATAGCTGAGAATAACCTTAACAGGCTATCACCCCCATTATTACTTATATATAAGAGTGCAGTCCCACAAAGATGTAATTGCCGAAGAAGGTCAATAAGATAGCCACGAAACCCACGATTAGAAGGATTGCCGCCCTCGCGCCTCTCCAACCCCGTATTAAACGAGCGTGCAGGTAAGCCACATAAAGCAGCCAGGTGATTAAGCTGGCAGTTTCTTTCGGATCCCAGCCCCAGTATCTACCCCAGGCAATATCAGCCCAAAGGGCACCAAGTACGATTGTCGAAGTCAGAAAAGGAAAGCCGATGACTACTGATTGATAACTAATAGTATTGAGTACTTCTTTATCAGGTAACCAGGGTGAATTGCGACGGTTCTGGATGAGAAAGAGTATAGCGGCACTAAACCCAATGGTAAAGGTACCGTAGGCAACAACTGCCGAAGCAACATGAACAGATAGCAGCAGACTCTGCTGTAAAGCAGGCACTAACGGCTCAGGTTTTGCATGTTGTACCAGTGCAAAAATAAGTAGTAAGAGAGCTACGATTAATCCTACAGTTTTGACTGCTGCCGTCTTATAACGCCACTCAAAGAAGATACCCATAACTAAAATGCCCCAGGCAAAAGAAAGCGCGAATTCGTACATATTGGAGAAAGGGCCGTGCCCTGTTTGAATTGCTCTGAAAACTATGGCTAGCGTGATAAACACCAGGGTTAGCGCTGCTAAAACCCTGGCCGTGAGATTCAGAACACCCCGTGGCTCTGTTGCCATAGACCGACCACCCGGTCTTTTGTCGTCCACTGCTGCACTACTACGACGGCTGCCAGCAAAATCAAAAATGTAAAATACAATAGTCACCACAACGCCGACCAGTGAAGCTACTAAAGAAATACTCTCCAAATTAAACATTCCCGTCTTCCCCCATTTCCTTTTCTATTTGATTGGCCAGGGTGTTCAAATCTGAAGTACTGCGATAACTGCGAGGAGATAACGTACGGATAAGCAAACGGCTATTTCCCTGACCCAGCGGCTGAGATAAAATCCAGACTTGACGGTAAGGGAAGTATAAGACGGCACAGATGCCAGTGATAAACATTACCGAAGCAATCCAGATGAGCGCATTCGTTGGGTCATGCCTTACTTGAAAACCGGAGTATTCAGATTCCTCCAGGAAGGTAAATTCCAAGCCACCGACTATACGAGGAATCCCCGGTTCAATCAGACTAAGATCGATTTGCTCACTGCCTCGTTTTACATCGACCGCTAATTGTCCCGCTGGTATCATCGGATCATAAGCACCAGCAGCAGAGCGAATCAGGCGCACCGAGAGGTCCACCTCCTCCAGATCAAAGAGACCCTCAAAATACTGATAGCTTTGAACATTAAAAGAGCTATCCAGCGGCACATTTTCGCTAAAAATATCCCGTCCATTTTTATCGCGGACCAGTATTCTCGCTGCTGGCCCGAAATAGGCCTGATAAAAGCGAATCCCTTTGTATACCAGGGGGTGATTAACCCGTATCAAGGCTTGTCTGACTATCTGCCCGTCCTCGTAAAGGACTACCTGACTTCGGTAGTCCTTGGGCCTTCCATTATCGTAATATTCGTCTACGTAGGAACTCAGTTGAAGCGACAGGCCGGTATCATGGCCAATTTCACGAGTACTACCTACGGGGACAGTAAAACTGGAATCACGAAAACCAAAATAGCTGCCGGCAATGAAAGACAGGACAAATAGAATCAGGCTTAAGTGACTGAAATATGTACCCAGCCGGTAATAACGATTTTTATCTGCGGCTATATACACGTTGTTCTCATCGGTCTCAGTACGTGTCCGGTAATTCTGCAATCTCAGTACTTTTTCCGATATCCTGGCGGCTTCAGCTACAGGTAGTGGCACGGTGGCCAGTTCAGCGCAGCTACTGCCGATAGCATAAAAGCTTTCCTGATGCCTCACCACACCCCCCTGTAGATTCAAGCGTATACCTCTCCAGCGATTAACACTACAAACCAGGATATTAAGCATGAGTAACGCACCCGTAACGATAAACCAGTAAGAATGGAAAACATCAAACAGCCCGAGGGCAGACAGGACTGGTGCCCAAGCCCCGACCTTGCTTCCGGCTACGGTGTCTATCCAGTAAGAGTAGAGTTGTGGATCCCGCGTCATTTCCCAGGGTGCTTGAATAAGCAGTGCTCCTAACAGACTTAGCCCGGCAGTAACGAGCATCAGTATAACTGCCAAACGCATTGAACTAAAAAGGCGCCACAACCAATGGACAACGGTTTGAAATGCACCAGGCCCCTGTTGTTCTTCATACTGTTGACTTGCCATATTTAGTCTCTCTTATACGAAGGTCTTAATTTCATCATAACTTATCAATCCTGAGGAACACTACTACCGTGGCTGGTACGTCCTTTTTACACTCGGCCTTTCCATCTCCACCTGACCTCTTTCTGTCGATGGTTCACCAGCATATCAATATGAATTGTATCACTATAATACTATCACCAATATCCGAACAATAGAATTTTTATCTAGACTTAATATCAATCCGAAAATAAGCCAGCCAGTTCAATAAAAGGACGGCAGGACATTATGTAGCTGAGTTGTTACAAAAATGAATTACCCGGCGCTCTAAAAACCGGGTAATTCACTGGAGTACTAGGGTAGCTAAGCCGAAGATACCCTACTGGGGTATAGCTTAACACCCGTGGTTATTAATGTCAATAGTTTGGATTGGAATTTAATCAGTAGTGGGTTATAGTATGAAGACTAAACGGTGTACAAATACAGTGGAGGGTGTCATGGGCAGAGAAAAAAACCCGGAAGTCGACAGGGAGACAATAATAAAACGCCTCAAGCGGATAGAAGGACAAATACGCGGTCTCCAGAAGATGGTCTCTGGTGAGCGAGAGTGTGAAAGCATAGTGACTCAGCTGGCGGCAGTCCGGTCTGCTATTGATAGTGTCGGTGCACTTGTTCTTAATAATTACATTAAGCTTTGTGCTCCCAGGGGGCGTGTAACCGATCCGGATGTCTATGAAGCAATGGTGCGCGTAGTTGGAGTTTGGGGACGGGTACGGTTAGGGGAGTGAAAAGAGAACTGGTTACGGAAGTGATTGAAGAGAAACAGCCGGATTGACCTTAGGAAGGACTACCGGAGAAGCAGGGATTTATAGTAAACGGCTCCGGAACAGCGGTAGCGGCAGCAATGATTAGGCGGTTTTCTTTATACGGTTTCCTTAAGAATCAACGGTATTTTGAACCGTTCATTATCCTGTTTTTCCTTCAGCAGGGACTTTCGTTTACCCAAATAGGGTTTCTTATTGCCTTCCGGGAGCTTTTCATCAACCTTATAGAAATCCCCAGCGGCGCCGTTGCCGATTTGTTTGGCCGTCGCCATAGTATGGTTTTGTCATTTGTGTCTTACATTATCTCCTTTGCTATCTTCGGTTTCAGCCAGGATTACTGGCATCTCTTTATCGCCATGTTCTTTTTCGCCGTCGGTGAAGCATTCCGCACCGGCACCCACAAAGCAATGATATTCACGTGGCTCCGTATTGAAGGACGCCTTGACGAAAAAACGAGGGTTTATGGCTATACTCGCTCATGGTCAAAAATCGGGTCAGCAGTTTCTACTATCCTGGCGGTTGCCTTCGTTCTACTGACCAATAACTATACCTATGTTTTTTTCTTTGCCATTATCCCATACATCGTAGGATTGATTAATTTTATAACCTATCCCGGGGAATTAGAGGGCCAGCCTGGTGAGAATGTGAGCATCCGTGATGTTGTGACACATCTCTGGGAGTGTATCCATGCCGCGCTGGCTGTCAGGAGGCTGCGTCGCTTAATCGTGGAGTCGATGTCTTTTGAGGGTGTCTATAAGGCGGTTGCAGATTATCTTCAGCCCGTAGTGAAAAACATGGCACTGTTACTTCCCATCTTCCTCGCCTGGGGAGAGATACGCCGCAGCGCCGTTATGATAGGGGTGGTTTACGTTATCTTATACCTGGTCTCAGCCTATGCCAGCCGGAATTCCCATCGCATAACCAGTCACGCTGGTGGGGAGGAGAAGGGAAGCCGCCTGCTCTGGAAGGTGATTTCTGTTCTTTACATTGCGCTTATTCCACTGCTGCTCTTCGAATATTATTATGCGGCGGTGATTGGCTTCATCGCCCTGGCTCTCATACAGAATTTCTGGCGGCCTATTCTGATAAGCCGCTTTGACGCTTTCGCCAGTGAGACAAAGGGTGCCACTGTACTATCCATCGAAAGCCAGGCAAAGTCAGTCTCTACAATGATAATAGCACCGATTCTGGGTGCGGCGGTGGATTTTGCCCGGGGGCAGGGCCTGGATGGGGAATTCTGGCCGGTAGCTGCCATCGCGGCGGTAGTCGCCCTGCTTATCCTGCTTACGCCGCTGAGAGAGAAAGGTAACGGAGAACCGACAGATATAAAAATTGAGTGTATCGGGGATATTGAGGATTAATTTTTCGTATTTCAAGTTTCGTATTATTAATTAATCAAGTCCCGGTTTATTCGTTAAACAATCTGAGTAAATGTGCCACAATGCAATTCTATGTGATATATATCATATGATTTAACTTAATATATCATACAAACTTATATACTGCTCCCCATTAAGGCAGGGTTGGAGATAAGAGAGTAAGATGGCTGGAGAAAGAGGAGTAACAGCCATGCCAAGACGCAAATGGGATCCACGGACCAAGACCACCGTAGTGCTGCAGGGATTGAAAGGCAGGCCGG
>JAUWLN010000056.1 GCA_030613665.1 Dehalococcoidia bacterium | reverse complement strand
CGCCATGCCACCCCCAACCATTATATAGTCCACTTTATCCATTATGTTTTCCAACATGCTAACTTTATCACTTATCTTGGCTCCGCCGAGCAGAGCCGCGAATGGTTGCGCCGGGTTTTCCAGAATCTTACCCAGGTTTGTCATCTCTTTTTCCATCAAAAAGCCAGCCGCCGCCGGCAGATACTCTGCGATGACCGATACCGAAGCGTGTGCCCGGTGCGCCGCGCCAAAAGCGTCATCGACAAAGACATCGCCCAGACGGGCCAGGGCCTGTGCAAAGGGCGCGTCTCCCGCCTCCTCCTCCCTGTGGAAGCGAAGGTTCTCCAGCATGAGGACATCACCGGTTTTCATCGCGGCCGCCATATTCTCCACCTCAGGGCCAACGCAGTCCGGGGCCATGACAACCGGCTGTTTGAGGATTTGCGAGAGGCGCTCAGCAACCGCATTCAATCTCAGGTTTTCAACTATTTTCCCCCCGGGGCGACCCAGGTGAGACATCAAAATCACCCTTGCGCCACGGTCTTTAAGATATTCAATCGTCGGCAGGGCGGCACGAATACGGTTATCGTCCGCTATATTCCCCGTTTTTTCATCCCGGGGCACGTTAAAGTCAACGCGCACCAGCACGCGCCTGCCCTTTACCTCTATATCCTTTACCGTAGTTTTTTTCATCAATTACACTCGAAAGGAAAGTATTGATATTTGCTCGGGAATCATACCATCCCGCTTCCGCCACCACGTCTTCACCCCGAACCCTACCGGCTTGCAGGCTCTATTTTGTTTGCCCTGGCGGAGCGCCTGCCCGCCTGGTAGCCGGGAAACATAGATAAAATTTGCCGGGTTATTCCTTCGGCATCCAGGCCATACCTGGCGCGAATGGCAACCTGCGTCCCCTGCTCGACATATTCATCCGGAATGCCAATGATTTTCATCGGTATTTCATCAATGTCCAAATCCTGCAATAATCTGGCCACGCTGCTGCCGAAGCCGCCGTCCAGTGTATTCTCCTCAACGGTGACCAGACGCGGGATATGACGCACCAGACTGTTAATCATTTCAACGTCAAGCGGTTTGATATAGCGTGCGTTGACCACCGCTGCTTTTATCCCGTTTGCCGCCAGTTCATGCGCTGCCTCAAGAGCCGGTGCCACGGTAACACCGACGGCAAGGATGGCGACATCATTTCCTTCACGCATAACTTCCCATTTTCCGATTTGTATATTATGTAAAATACTGTCCAGCGGAACTCCCAGCCCGGAACCGCGAGGATAACGTATTGCCATAGCCTGGCCCGAGTTCACTGCGGTGTAGAGCAGATGTTGCAATTCATTTTCATCCCTCGGGGCGGCGACATTCAAATTTGGGATAAGCGCCAGGTAAGAGAGGTCAAATGTTCCCTGGTGCGTTTTGCCATCGTCCCCAACGATACCACCGCGGTCTATCGCGAAAACGACGGGCAGTTTCTGAAGGCAAACGTCATGTATTATCTGATCGAAAGCACGTTGCAGGAAAGTGGAATAAATAGCCACAATTGGAACAAAGCCCTGAGTGGCCAGTCCGGCGGCAAAGGTGACGGCGTGCTGTTCACAGATGCCGACATCATAGACACGTTGCGGAAATTCGGCCGCAACAATGCTCAGGCAGTTACCTTCCGGCATGGCCGGTGTTATGGTCACTACTCTGGAGTCATCGCGGGTCAGTCTAAGTACCGTCTGGGCAAATACCTCGCTGTACGTGGGTATATTCTGATTGCTGACGCGCCGGGCAGATACACCATGAAAATAAACTGCGTTATCTTCGGCGGGGCGGTAGCCCTTACCCTTGGTGGTTAGAACGTGAAGAAACGTCGGTTTTGCACGGAGTTCCTTGGCCTGGAGCAGCGCGCGCTCGATTTCTGCCGTATCATGTCCGTCTATAGGCCCTATATAGGTAAAGCCCAGTTCTTCCCAGACCATGGTCGGCAGCAGCAGCCCTTTAAACCTGCTTCTGGCCTGCCGGCCCGCCTCCCATACCATATCCCCGAGAGGCAGGGCCTTGAGTATCTTTTCCCCCTCATCCTTGGCCCAGCGGTAGCGCGGGTCAAAACGTACTCTGCCGAGCAGTCTTGCCAGACTGCCTACCGTAGGGGAAATCGACATTCCATTATCATTGAGAATCACGACCAGATTTGAGCCCAGGTGTCCGGCATGGTTGAGCGCTTCAAGAGCCATGCCTCCGGTTATGGCCCCGTCACCAATGACCGCTACCACATTGTAATCATCCCCTCGAAGGTCGCGGGCGATAGCCATCCCCAGTGCCGCTGAAATCGACGTGCTGGCATGACCGGTACCAAACGGGTCGTGCGGGCTCTCTTCAGGGGTGGCAAAACCAGAAAGGCCGCCATACTGGCGCAGCGAGTCAAAACGTTCTTTTCTTCCCGTTAGCAGCTTATGAACGTAGCTCTGATGACCGACATCCCAGATAATCTTATCCTTCGGGCTATCGAAGATGCGATGCAGAGCTATGGTGAGCTCAACTACGCCCAGATTGGAAGCAAGGTGACCACCGGTAATGCTAATGGTGTCGACCATCTGCTCCCTGAGCTCACTGGCAAGCTGCTTCAGTTCACGCTTGCTCAGCTTCTTTAAGTCGGCAGGACCATCAACCCGGTCAAGCAATCGAGTCATCATTTGCCGTTAGTGTCAATAGCTTTAATTATCTAATACTAACAATGCCTGGAAGCTATTGTCAAGAACGATAAGCCAGCATGTGAGGCTTGACCCTCTTTTCTCTTTCGTGCTAAATTTGAGCAGTAGAGCGTCCCTGTAGCTCAGTTGGACAGAGCGGCTGCCTTCTAAGCAGCGGGCCGTGGGTTCGAATCCCGCCAGGGACGCCATATATTTTTAATATTGGTCAGGGTGTCACGAGCCTGAAACCGGTACAGCGTATCTGATATATGGGCCACTTTGTGCAGTGTCAGTGGCCAGTCAGTCATCAGATTTACGAACCGGGGCCCACGCGGACTACAATTTCCTGCCAGTCCGTATCTGCTCCGAAAGCATCCACCACTCTGACCACTGTCTCCGCCATTTCCTCAGCTTCAAAAATGAAGCCGGGGGGTACGGAGATAACCAGGACGCCTTCTTCATGAGCCTCAATTGTCCCTGGGACAGTAATCGCCAGCGCGTCGTTTAACGAGCCTGCCATCCAATACAGCGTGCCCTCGCCGCTATTGGTGACAATGACATTATCTGGAGTTTTAAATTACCCCCTCTTCTTTGAGCTGCTTTATATCGGCATCAGAATAGCCTGCCTCTATCAGTACCTCACGGTTGTGTTCACCCAGTCCGGGTGCGATTCCGGCTTTGGCCGGGGTCTTATGGAACTTCCAGGGGAAACCGACTTCTTTTATCTTACCCGCCCTGGGGTGGTCAACCTCAATTATATACTGATTGGCGATGACATCGGGGTCGACTGCGGCTTCACCCACATCGTTGATGGGAGCACTTACCACATCGGCTTCACGAAGTAACTTCAGCCAGTGTTCCCGGGTATTGGTAGCAAACAGCTTGTCCAGAGTATCTACGAATATCTTCCTCCTCTCCGGGGAAGCCGCGATATCTCCTAGCCTGGCACAGCCGACTTTGTCCAGCTCCTCGGCAAGACCGGCATTCTCCAGGCCTTTCCGCCAGCGCTCTTCGCCAACCACCTGAATTATAAAAGGTTTCCCATTCTTGTCAGTGAAAGTGGCCGTCAGGTTAGGTGCCTGGCCGGTGAAGAAACGCATTCGACTGCGTGGCATCTGGTCGCCAGTCATGAGAACTCGTGACATAGAAAAGCCCATCAGGCGAATCTGGCTACCGAGCAAGGAGGTCTCAATCAACTGGCCTTCACCGGTCTTCAGCTTGTGATACAGGGCGACTATCACCGCCTGGAAATTATGAAAAGCGGCGGTTTCGTCCCCCACAGCGATCTGTCCTGTCGTCACGCGGGTGCCTTCCTCGCCATAACTAAAACAAATGCCGCCTATCGCCTGGGCTACGCCGTCAGTTCCCGGCAGCTTGGCATTTGGCCCATCCGGACCGTAGGCTGAGGCGCTGAGATAAACGATGTCGGGGTTTATCTTAACCAGGTCCTCGTAGCCACAGCCGAGACGCTCGGCGACGCCGGGACGGAAGTTCTGGGAAAAGACATCGGCATCCTTCACCAGTTTGTAGAGTATCTCTCTGGCCTTCTCTTGCTTTAGGTCAAGTGTTATACACTTGAAACCGCGGTTGTTCGTCTCAAAGTAGGGACTGATCGGAAACTCGGGTGTCACTCCAAGCTGCCTGCCCAGTTCACCTTCCGGGGGTTCTATCTTGATTACCTCGGCCCCCAGGTCGGCCATCATGCTAAACGCGACCGGTGTCTGCTGAAACATGATAACGCATACACACTTTACTCCTTCGAGTGGACCAGCCATATTACTATTACCTCCCTCTACAGTTTCTCTATCTTCAGGTAAACGAATGTCTCATGTTCCACGGGAGACATCTAATTCAGCATTTATTCTCCAGCAAAAAGCTTCCTGTAGTAATCCATTCTGCCTTGAAGCTGAGGTGCCACCACAGTATTATCAGGAATGACATTAATCACGGAAGTCTTCCCTGAATTAAAGGCTCTCTCAAGTGCCGGCCTCAGATGCTGCGGCTCGGTAACCAATTCAGTGTGACATCCCATTTCAGCAAATATTTTGTCATACCTGATATCGGGAAGCATGCCCCAGTCGCAATTCTTTACGTCCTCCGGCAGAATCCCCTTTTGTGCTTCGTAACCCATCCAGCTGCTGTTGTTGAGAAGTAAATAACATGCCGGGATGTTGTAGTGGGCTGCGGTTTCAATATCCCAGCCGGCAATACCTAAACCGCCATCACCCAGGAGATCGACGACCTGCTTGCCCGGTCTGGCTAATTGAGCGCCCATGGCGATACCAACGCCGTGACCAACACCGCTCCAGGTGGCGCCATCCAGTATCTGTCCGGCAAAGGAGGCTTTTATCTTGTCGGTAGCGAATCCAGCCATGCCAAAAGAGTCCAGAATAACAGTGGCATCTTTATCCAGGAAATCGAAAAGCTCAGCCGCCACGAAGTGAGGATTAATAGGCTTGTTATTACGCACCTCATCTATAAGCGCTTTTCCTTTGGCTTCGTCTTCTTCTTTTACCTTTTTGACTATGCCCAACCACTCGCTTCTGTCCGGTTTCTTTTTCATGATATCCTTGGCACAGTCAATCATCTGTCGTAGAACCGGCTTGGGGCTGCCAGAAATCGACAGTTCGCTTGACATCCTGGTTGTCAGTTCCTCTGGGTCTTCAGATACCTGAATGTACCTGACATTCTCAACCGGAAAACGTGGTGGCATACCAAAGCCTTCAAGCATATTCATTCTTAAACCGAAGATGGCGATGACATCAGCTTGCATCTGAATAGGTCTTCGGAAGCCGGCGCCAAAGGCTAACGGATGGTCCTCAGGCACGGCACCCCGGCCCATTCTTCGGGTGAGTACCGGAATGTCAAGCAGTTCAACAAATTCCCTGAGTTCTTCTGACGCATCAGACCAGTAAATACCATCACCACCGATAATCACCGGTTTCTTTGCCTCGAGCAACATTCGCGTTGCTTTTTCTACCATCTGGGGGTCACCGGCTGGTCGGGATGGAGCGGCACAGAGGCCATGTGGCAAGTAGCCTCGTAAGGAACCTTCCTCCCCGGCTGATAGTCCCTGGATATTTATTGGAAACTCAAGGGCCACCGGCCCACAGGGATAGGTTGTAGCATCGCGGACGGCTTTCTGCGTGAAGTAAGCTGCCATAGAAGGGTCAACAATCCTTCTGGTCCACTTGGTGAAATGACCTGATAGCGGCTCGGCGTAGGCCTCCTGGAAAGGGCCCCAACCATCTTCTTCTGTGGCGTGCTGCCCGAGAAGACAAATGAGCGGGCTCCTGGCCAGATAGGCCTGGTACATAGCCGAAATCATATTGCCAAAGCCGGGCCCAGCTGTACCCATGGCTACACCTATTTTACCGCTGGCTCTGGCCCAGCCGTCAGCCATATAGACACCCGACTGCTCATGCCGCATGTGGTAGCATTTTATGCCAGCCCTGTCCAGGGCCACCTGGAGCTGCCAGACATGACCACCGTGAACACCAGCGTACCAGTCCACACCCTCTTCTTTCAAAATCTTGGCTACTGCACCCACGACCTTAATCTCTGCCATTTTTACCTCCATTGGTTATTTGTTTTCGTCTAATTCTCCGAATCCCTTTACTGGCCTCAAATTTTGTGATTTTTCAGCCTCCTTTTTCTCAGTTCTTGGCAGGTGAATATCAGGTATATCTACATTATTATTTTCTGCAAATGATTGTCAATTTTATCTTGATTGTCAAAGCATGTTCCTCATGCCGACTCGGCAAGCGGTTTTCATGGAAATATCGCCGATGTCATTGTAGCACCAGCAAAACACAAGGTAAAGGAATGCAGAGTACAAAATAAATCCAGATTATTAAATCCCGTAGAACTCCTTTGGCGGACGCTGCGTTGTGTTATAATAGCAATGGCTTTGCAGGAGGGTACTATTGTCAAGGAATCTGATAACTGGCGGGCTGGGTTTTCTGGGTGCTTACTTAGCCCAACAACTGGTGGAGAAGGGAGAGGAGGTTGTAGTCTTTGACCTGGCAACAGGCTCGAAATTTATCGAAGGTATTAAGGATAAACTGGAGTTTGCCCAGGGTGACCTGACCGATGAGGCGCAGGTCCTGGCGGCAGTACGTGACAACGACATCGACCATATCTACCATCTCACGGCTCTGATGCCCCCGGTGAGCGAGCAGGACTTGTCCGTTACTTTTAAGGTTAATGTACAGGGCACAATCCACTTGCTGGAGGCGGTGCGGTCGCTCAAGGTAGACAGCTTGATTTTCGTAAGCACCCTGGCTACTTACGGCCTCGGTATTCCTCCTCTGACCAATGAAGATGTGCCACAGCAGCCCCGGAATATGTACGGAACTACCAAGGTCTGCTGCGAAAGGTTGGGTGAGCAATATCACCGTAAATACGGAGTGAACTTCCGGGGCGTTCGCTTTCCACCAATCCTGGGAGCCCGCCGGAAGGACTCTGCCCATAGTGCCTTCAGTTATCTGGCAATAAAAGAGTCCGTGCTGGGTCGGCCCTATACTATATATGTGGAGAGGGAAACCAGAATGCCCTTGCTCTATATCAAGGACGCCATTGGAAGCCTCATTTCCCTTAAAGAGGCCGGCGAAGAAAGGTTGAAGAGGCGAATCTATAACATCCGCGGCTTTTCCCTTCAGGCTGGAGAACTGGCACAGGAGGTGCAAAAGCACATACCACAGGCACATCTGGATTTCAAACCCGACCCCACCATGCTGGATATGATTGGCAACTGGCCCACTCTAGACGACGCCCGTGCCCGGGATGAGTGGGGCTGGCAGCCTGAATATGAACTACCGGAGTCTGTGGAAGACTTCATCGCTGAGGTCAGGGCTAATCCTTCTGCATATGAATAAATACCGGTGACTGTACGACTTTCATTCCCTGATTTCAAGCAATAAGCAAAGGAGATAATGATGGCAAAGGCAGAAAACGTCAAAGAGCTGGCAGAAAAAGCATACTCGTTGGGTTGGGAATATCAGAAGACCTACAGGGGTTGTTCTCAGACCTTATTAGCTGCCCTGCAGGATACTTTGGGACTCAGAAACGATGACCTCTTCAAGGCAGCGACCGGTCTATCCGGAGGAGGGGGTGTATCCATAGACGGTAGCTGTGGAGCCTATGCCGGGGCTATCCTGTTTATGAGTTCAATCGTGGGCAGGGAAAGGCATGATTTTGAAGATGCGCCACGTGTCCGGTTCCAGAGCTTTGAACTCGCGAGAAAGCTACACGATAGATTTGTTAGTGAGTACGGTGCGATAATATGCCGGGATATCCACAGGAAGCTCGTGGGGCGAGGTTATTATCTCGGCGACCCGGATGAGATGAGAAAATTTGACGATGTCGGCGGCCATGAAACGGTAGCCCCCGGGGTAGTGGCTAATGCTGCCCGCTGGACAGTCGAGATACTGGCTGAGAAAGACCTGCTTCCCAAATAATAGGATATGGAAGGCAAGGTAACCCGCTTAAACTATCTGGCCCGAGCGATTTCCAGAGTCACGAACCCTTGTATCCTCAGTGTGTTAGTCCTGTTATTGATTGCCGGTACTGAGTCTACCGACGCGCGTGCATTAATTGCCTGGGTTATGACGGTGCTTTTGTTCCTCGTTCTAATGCCGCTCGTTTACATCTACATCAGGACCTTCAGAAACATAAGCAGCCCAAAATTACTAGCTGCCCCGACCGCTTTCCTGAAACAACGTCCCGGAGATATCTTGATTCTGAGTTTTTTACTTGGCCTGCCATGCCTGGTAATTCTGTTATTCCTTGAAGCCCCACCTTTTATGCTGCGCACACTTTTAGCATTGCTTGCAAGCTCGATTGTGGCAGCCTTGCTGAATATGTTCTACAGGATAAGCTATCACCTATCAGCGGTCACTGTCCTTGTAGTCATGTCAGTATTAACCTGGGGACAAATTTTTCTTGTTCTCTGGATTGCCATACCTCTGATTGGCTGGGCCAAGTACCACAATCATGAGCACACTCTGGTCCAGATTACGCTGGGCACTGCCCTGGCGGTGGTTGTAAGTGGGGCCACTTTGTGCCTGTTTGACTGACCATAAGTATTATGTCAATTACTATGGCCCACGAAAAAGTGCCCTGCCCTCCCCATCAGCATAACCTTTAAACCAGCGCAATTATTAGACAAAAGACGCTGATAAGCCGTAGAATTAACAGAGCAAACCATGATTGATGAAGTCCTGTCAAACATATACCGCATAGAAATCCCCTTACCGCGAAGTCCGTTGAAGGCTCTCAATTCTTACCTGATTAAAGGCGATGGGCGCTATTTGCTTATTGATACCGGTCAGAACCAGGAAGAATGCAAGCAGGCAATGCTGACCGGCCTGAAAAAACTGGGGGTGGATTTAGCCCGTACCGATTTCTTTATAACCCATTTGCACGTAGACCATCTGGGGCTGCTGGCTGAGCTCAAGACCGACACATCACGCGTCTACTTTAATCAGAAAGAAGCAAGCATGGTAAATTGTACTCGTTCGGAAAGCGAAAAACGCTGGCAAAAGCGTTACGCGTTCTATACAGCAAATGGCTTTCCCAGAGCTGAACTCGAGGAGTCAATAAAGCACCACCCGTTTCACCGCTTCGGCTTAAAGCAGCGCATCGCTTTCACCGTTTTGAAGGAGGGTGACGTCCTTGAAATCGGAGGCTACTCATTCCGCTGCATTGAGACCCCTGGGCACTCTCCGGGTCATATGTGCCTCTACGAGCCCAGTAAAAAACTGCTGCTCTCCGGAGACCACATCCTTTTTGACATCACTCCCAATATAACGTGCTGGCCCGAGATGGAAGACTCACTTAACAGGTATTTAGCCAGCCTGGATAAAATCTATGACTTCGAATGTGATATCGTTCTGCCAGGTCACCGAAAGGCGGGGAAGAGCCACCGAAAAAGAGTGAGAGAGCTTCAGTCCCATCACCAGGCCAGGGCAAATGAAATTCTATCGGCCCTTGAAACCGGAAAAGGAACAGCTTACAAAATAGCATCCTGTGTAACCTGGAACTTGAATTGCCGTTCCTGGGCCGACTTCCCGCCCGCGCAAAAATGGTTTGCCGTTGGCGAGACGGCAGCCCATATGAAATACCTCGAAAAGAAAGGCGCCATAAAGAGCGCCTTTGAAAACAACGAGATTTTCTACTCGCTCGCCTGATAATCACTGCCAGAGAGCAAACCCCAGCTATTTATACTTTACCTCGACCTCACTTACCTTCCAGCACTTCGCCCAGTATCTTTTCGCGCTCCATTTCATTCCTCTTTTTCCAGGTAAAATATGTGGTCGCAGCAATCGTGCCCTTCCATCAGCGTCTTTGTCCGACGGAAGCCAATGGCGGGATTGAATGCTGAGGCCATGGGAGCGTCTCCCTCACACAACCAGAAACCGATATCCAGAGCGTCCAACTCGGCGAATACCTCTG
>JAUWLN010000143.1 GCA_030613665.1 Dehalococcoidia bacterium | reverse complement strand
TGGCCTGGGCCCTGCCGATGGCCAGCGCCAGCCGGGGGCCGAGCCCGGAAACCCCGATGAGCAGCTGGAAAAGCGCCAGTTCTTCCGGTGAGGCGAAGCCGAAGAGGGCAACATTGTCCTCGCGGAGGTGAAGGTGGGTGTAAAGATGTGCCTCTTTGCCGACCGCGCCGATGGCGCTCAGGGTGGAGGTGGGCATGAAGACCTGAAAGCCAACGCCGTTCACGTTGATGACGGCCGAGTCGCCGCCCAGTGATTCTACTTTACCGTGCAGGCTGGATATCATAGTTTCTCTCCTTGCCTGGCGAGAAGCTCGCTCAGGTGTATCTCACGAAGGTGGCAGATGGCTACTGCCAAAGCGTCGGAGGCGTCATCGGGTTGGGGGGCTTCAGCCAGCCCGAGCTGGAGTCGGACCATCTCCTGTACCTGCGCCTTGCTGCTGGCGCCGTAGCTGGCGACGCTCTGCTTGACCTGGGTGGGCGTGTACTCGTGGGTGGGGATGTCCTGGATGGCGGCGGCGAGGAGGGCAATGGCCTGGGCCCTGCCGATGGCCAGCGCCGAGCGGGCATTGTTGGCGACAAACGGCTGCTCCACGGCGACCATGTCCGGCTGGTAGCTCTGGATAAGGCACAGCAACTCGCGGTAGAGATAACACAAACGCTCCCCGATAGGGGAGCGTTTCGAAGCAGTTAATGCGCCGAAGTCAACCAGGGATAAGTCATCATTGTTGCTCTCCACCACCCCGTAGCCCATGGTGACCGTGCCCGGGTCAATACCTAAAACTATCATTGCGGATAACCATCAACCGGAGGCCTGTAGCTGGTACTGCTCCAGAACCGCATCGGGGAAATCGGCATTGCTATATACGTGTTGCATATCATCCAGGTCCTCCAGCTTTTCCAGCAGCTTCATGGTCTGCATGGCCGCCTTGTCGTCAAGCTGGACCGTTGTCTTGGGCACCTTGAGCAGTTCCGCCGAGGCGATGGGGATGTTCTTCGCTTCCAGTGCCGACCTGACCGTCAAAAGGTCTTCGGGCATGGTGTAGATTTCCACGTAGTCGCCCTCTATCTTCACATCGTCGGCGCCGGCATCAATGGCGTTCAGGGCTAAATCGTCGGCATCAAGGCCGGCCGCGTTGACCGAAATCAGGCCTTTGGCATCAAAAATCCAGGACACGCAGCCGTTCTCCCCGAGGCCGCCGCCATGCTTGGTGAAGGTGCTGCGGACGTCCTGTATCGTCCGGTTGCGGTTGTCGGTGAGGGCTTCCACAAGAATGGCGATACCGCTCGGGCCGTAGCCTTCCAGGACCAATTCGGTGAGGGTCATGCCTTCCAGCTCGCCGCTGCCCTTCTTGATAGACCGCTCGATGTTGTCCGTTGGCATGTTGCTATCACGGGCTTTCTGGACGGCAAGTCGCAGGCGAAAGTTGGTGTCCGGGTTGCTGCCGCCTTCGCGCACGACCACAATTATCTCACGGGTCAATTTGGTAAAAAGCTGACCGCGACGGGCATCGGCAACGCCCTTCTGGTGTTTGATGGAATTCCACTTTGAATGACCTGACATCGCTCTACACCCTCCTTGGCCACGAGTCCGGCCCCTGGTATTTTAATTCTAACACGCCGACCGCCAGTGGTCAAAGCGTAAAAGTACGGTGAAGACTAATGTTAAAGTTTGCCTTCTGTCTTCCAGTTACCTGGACATGCTGTCGGTCGGGGATTTAATCCTTTCGCCGTATTTCTGAGCATGGTCGCGTTTAAGCTGCTGGAAATGTGCTTGAAACGGGGCGGAGGTGATGCTCTCGGTGGACATGAGCAGAGCATCTTCGCGGTTGTCAGTGTAATAATTGCGGCGCAGGCCCACCTGCGTAAAGCCGTATTTGTGGTACAGGCTCTGAGCCAGCAGGTTGGATACCCGTACCTCGAGGGTAGCGATACTGGCCTTGAGTTCGATGGCGAGGTCAATGATTGATATGAGCAGCAGTTCCCCGATACCCTGTCGCTGGTAACTCTGGCGCACGGCGATGTTGGTGATACGGGCTTCATCAGCCATTACCCACATGCTGGCAAAGCCGATGATACAATGCCCGCTTGATTGGGGTGGTTCTTTGCCGAAGAATCGATTCTGCCGCCACCATCGTTTTATCCGGGGCGCCAGGCCGGAGATATCTTCCCGGGGGATTTCCATTTCCGGCTCAGCGGCCTCAGGGTTGTCCTCGCAGGCGACAAGCAGACGGGCCAGCGGGTTCTGCAGCTCGCGGCGATAGTCCGGTGGTGGCCACTGGGTGGGAAACGCCTCCCGGTCTATCTTGTTGACCTGGGGTACATCCTCTTTGCGCATGTTGCGCATATAGTACGCCAAGGCTTTTTCTCCATAATCTATAGAGAAGTAGTTCCTATGATTTTAACATATTTGGACTTCTCACCACAGCGCAATTAACAGGCAGCAGCGCTATCTTTTACCAAGCTCGTTCGTTATACTAAATGCACGGGGTAGCGCCATATGGCATTACAAAAGAGATACCCTGAAACGAATGGCTGGCTGTATGGAGTTGTCAGGTGCAAGATGAAGAAAACCTTGTCCGACGGGCGAAAGAGAATGACGAGGCAGCTTTAACGCAACTATATGAGGAGAACTTCGATAAGATTTATCGATATATAGTTCTCAAGACAGGAGATAGGACCGAGGCAGAGGACATGACACAGCAGGTCTTCTTGAAAGCATTTAAATCTATCTCCGGCTACAGGTCGAAGGGAAGTCCGTTCTCTTCCTGGCTGTTTCGCATTGCCCATAACCAGATGGTTGACTACTGGAGGAAAAAGTCGAAACGGACAACGGTTCCACTGGAGGAATCTCGGGTTGGCAGCAGCAACAGCAGCCCCAGTTCTGAGACGGAACAGAAGATGGATATTGAAAATCTGGGCGCCGCCACCAAACAGCTGACCGACCTGCAACGTGAAGTGGTTTCACTCCGCTTTGCCGGTGGCCTGTCGTTGGCGGAGGTGGCCAAAGCAATGGGCAAAAATGAGGGCGCCATCAAGGCATTGCAGCACAGCGCCGTGGTATCTCTGCGCAAGATAATGGCGGCAGGATAAAGCGATGGAAGATAACAGAGAGCTGGTCAATATTTTTGAGGAATGCCTGGAGCGGATTCTCACCGGCGGTGAGACTGTTGAGCAGTGTCTGGCGAGCTATCCGGAGTACGCCGCCGAGCTTGCGCCACTGCTACAGACAGCGCTTGAGGCGAAGGAAACGCTGGAGATTGCGCCCAGCCCCGAATTTCGGGAGAAAGCCAGATATCAGATACTCACCGAGCTCAGGGATATAGAAGAGAGGAAACAACACCGCTTCTCACTTTTTGGCTGGCAGCCGCGCTGGGCAACGGCAGCAATCGCGGTCCTGGTACTGCTTGTAGCCAGTAGCGGCACGGTGGCCGCCGCCGGGAACAGCCTGCCGGACCAGACACTTTATCCGGTGAAACTGGCCACGGAAAGGGTGAGGCTGGCATTGACCCCCTCGGCGCTGGGCAAGGCGGAATACTACGCGGAACTGGTGGATAAACGAGTCAACGAGATAATCAGCATGTCGGATAAGGGCAGACTGAAGCAGGTGGAGAAAACCACTGAGCGATTGAACAACCAGTTAATGGCTATGACGTTGCTGGTGAGCACGGAAGATGTTGAGGCCGTTGTTCCTGCTGTATCACCTGCGGTGCCGGAAGCAGCCCCCGTGCCAGAAGAGGCAGCCAGAGAAGCGCCGGCGACGCTTGTGGCACCTGAGGAGCCGAAACCGGGCGTGATGATAGCTCCGCCGCCTCCCGAAGTGGCTACTCAAGCGCCACCGTCAGCTAAGGCTGGAGAGCCCCAAAAAGGGAAGCCGGCGATAACGGTAGCTCCGGCCCGGCCGGTGCCGGAGAAAGCAACGGTGTTAGCCCCAACTCCCGTGGCTATTCCGGAGCCAGAGGATGAGGTGGATGACGAGGAGGAGAAGGGAGAAGAGGAAGATGACGAGGCAATGGATAGAAGGGCCAAGCTCAGGGAGGTTCTTCTCCAGAGCGCTAAAAAACATTCGGCAGCCCTGAGGGCAGCGTTGGAGAGAGCGCCGGAATCTGCCAGACCGGCTCTGCTTCAGGCGCTTGAGGCTTCAAATATAGAATATGAAAAACTGCTTCAACTTCTTGAGGAAACTGAAGGTGAAAATGAAGATAAGGATAAGGGTAAGACTGAGGTGGACCCCATCATTAGGACAGGATAAGGGCACTATTAAGGTTGGGTCCCGCTATCCTCAAGGGATCTGGTGGTAAGGATTCTACCATACCTCCATTGGTAGCTTCTACCTGGGTTGTGGTGTATACATCGGCCGGT
>JAUWLN010000025.1 GCA_030613665.1 Dehalococcoidia bacterium | reverse complement strand
TACATAAGCTGGCCGTGTACCCCCACCTTCCTGATTTCGTCCGGCGCCTTGAGGATTATCGAAGAGACCATGACCTGCATTATGATTTGATATACAGCCATTACTGGCTGTCAGCGTGGGCGGGAAAGCGCCTGCAGAAATGGTGGCGGGTGCCGCACATGGTTATGTTCCATACCCTTGGTGCCGTGAAGAACGCGGTCGGCGTGGGGGCAAAGGAGCCTGAACTCCGCATCAAGACGGAACATTCCGTAATCAACAGTTGCCACCGCGTCATTGCCGCTACCGAAAAAGAGAAGGCGGACTTAATAAGGCACTATGACACATCGGTGGAAAGGGTCAGCGTTGTCCCGTGCGGCGTCAATATGGACATATTCAGACCGATTGATAAGAAGAAGGCCAGGAGCCAACTTGGCCTGAACGGTGACAAAACCGTCGTGTTTGTCGGGCGTATCGAACCCCTGAAGGGCATCGACCGGTTAATGATGGCCATGACATATCTTGAGAATGGTTATCGGCCGCGACTTCTCGTCATCGGTGGTGGGGAGAACAGCCGGTACGAAGTTGAACGTTTGAAGAAGCTGGCAGAGGAGCTGCGGATAGAGGATACAATCGACTTTCTGGGCTTGATAAAGCAGCCCGATTTGCCGCTTTTCTACAGCGCGGCCGATGTCTGCGTTGTCCCGTCATATTACGAGAGCTTTGGCCTGGTGGCACTGGAGTCGCTCGCCTGCGGCACGCCGGTGGTGACAACGCGGGTGGGCGGGGCGGAGAATATCATCCGGCACGGTGAAACCGGTTATCTGGTGGCGAATAATGACCCCCGAAGCCTGGCGGACAAAATAACGCTGGCGCTCTCCCGGTCGGATAATAACGGGCATCTGGCATCGGCGATGCGGACTTCACTGGAGCCGTTTGGCTGGCCGAATATCGCGGAAGCGATAGCCCGTGAATGCCGTGCGCTCCTGGTGAGTGGCACGGAAGGAACTGGCTAGTCAGTCCGCTTTTCATAGTAGAGACTGCGGGCTATTACCTGGAAACCGGACGATTTGTAAAGCGAATGGGCGGCACGGTTCTCGCTGTCCACGGTTATTTCCACCGCTTTGACCTGCTTATCCTGGAGATATGAAAGCCCCGCCTGTAGTGCCAGTCTGCCGATACCCCGGCCCCGGTAATCAGGGTCGACGCCGAGCATGAGGATGCGTCCCTTTCTCCCACCCGTTTCCGTGCTTGTTTCACCGTTTATTTTCGTCCAGCAGTAACCGGCGGGCCGGTCGCCGTCATATACGAGTACCACGTCTCCTGCTACGGCATCGCTCAGGCCCAGGGAGTAGTCAATCTCTTCCGGCGTGTTCGGGTTAAAGCCCCAGGTGTCGCTAAAGCAACGATTCTGGACATTGGTTAATTCCGCTTCCTCTCCTCGCTGCAGGTGGCGCAGGGTGAATTCATTCCGGGGCATGTCCGGCAGCCTCGAGGCGCTCAGTGGCAGGGCCATTTCGAGGAATTGCCTGACCATTTTGAAGCCCATCCTGAAGAGAGCTTCTCTGACAGTGCTGTTTTCCTCCGCCACGCTGACATGTATAATCTCGATCGGCAGCTCCCTAACGCGCTGTGTGGCCTGGTCAAGAAGGCGCTTCGCCAGGCCTCTTCGGCGATGCGCGGGGTGCACCAGGCAGTCGAGCAGCACACGGCGGATGATAAATTCCGGCGTGATACTCAGGAAGCCGATGATTTCCCCGGATGTCTCGGCGATAAAAAGGTCTTTTTCCGGGTGGTAGAGGGGCCGCCGCAAGTTTTCCCATAGAACTTGTCGGGATGTGCAGCGTCCTGACCTGTCCGTCCGTTCCGCTTCAATATGAAGGTTGACGTACCCATCGAAATCTGATGTCAGGTAATTCCTGACCTTATAGGTTTGCTGGCTCATCATGCTGTATCTCTATTCCAAAATTGTAACAAGTACCCCGATGTTATACAATGTTTTATAAACACTCCGTAGCAAGGAGATTCCCCAGGTGTCAGTTTCAGTTAAAAAAGCCGATGTCCTTGTCATTACGCCGCATCCTGATGACGCCGAGTTTGGTGTGGCGGGTACCGTGGTCAAATGGGTGGCGGAAGGCAAGGAAATCGTCTATGCCGTGTGCACCAACGGCGATAAAGGCACCAGCGATTACAGTATAAAAGCGGAGGCGCTGGCCGAAATCAGGGAACGCGAACAGCTTTGCGCGGCCGAAGTGCTCGGGGTCAGGGAGGTCATATTCCTGCGCCACGAAGACCAGAGCCTAGAAGATACGCCCGAGTTCCGCAAGGAAATTGTCCGGCTGATAAGGACGTATCGACCGGACATCGTCGTGTCAGCTGACCCGTACCGGCGTTACCTCTGGCATCGCGACCATAGAATTACCGGTCGGGTTGTTCTGGATGCCGTTTTCCCTTACGCCAGAGACCACCTTGCCTATCCAGACCTGCTGGAGGAAGGGCTCGAACCGCACAAAGTGAAAGAGGTCTGGCTCTGGACCATCGCCGACAATATCAACCACCGCTCCGATGTCACGGATACATTCGACATCAAGGTGAAGGCTTTGCGCTGCCACGAGAGCCAGGTGGGCAATGACCGTTTGCCAGACTTGGAGGAGAGGCTCAGGCAGTGGGCGAAGGATAGGGCCCAGGGAACGGAGTATGAACTTGCCGAAGCCTTTCACCGTGAGGAAATTCTCTGGTAGCTGAGGCTCCTGTCAGGGCGAAAGCCAGAGCACATCACCACAGAAGTCCGGACGATGGGTACGAGAAGAGAAGGTGGCGAATTCGTCTTTTTCTTTCTTTAGAATGGTCGGGTCTCCATGTCCCGGATAGACCTGAGTATTATCATCCAGCGTGAAAATTTTTTCCGTAATCGATTTTACTATCCGGGCAAAGTCGGCTGGCGTGTTCGTCCTGCCCGGCCCGCCGGGGAAAAGAGTGTCTCCCGAGAGCAGGTGGCTGCCCGTAATAAAGCACAGACTGCCCGGGGTGTGACCGGGCGTGTGTGAAACTGCCATACGAACCCTCCCGAAATCAATGGTATCGCCATCTTCGAGCATTATCTCCGGCGGCGGCGATAGTACATCGGCATCGGCGGCGTGAGCCGCCAGCGGAATTTTCAGCTCCTGGCGCAATTGTGCCATCGCTCCGATGTGATCCACATGGGAATGGGTGAGCAGAATATACCTGGGGGTGGTGTCCTTCAGCCGGGCTATGATTTTATCGGCCTCGGCGGGGGCATCTACGATTGCACTCTCCTTTGTTTCCGGGCAGAGGAGGATATAGGCGTTCGCGCCGAAAGGTCCCAGCCGGAGCTGTTCTATCTGCAAACTGTTATTGCTGGCCGCAACCATCATTGTCATCACCTCGCTTTCCGGAAGTCATTATACCACCTGGCCTGCAGTATAGTCGAAGCCGTGATTAGAAAAGTCAATAGCGGCCGTTTCGTTGACGCGACGGGGTTCGCCGATTAAAATAGCACCGGGTGAGTGAATAAGGAGCATTCTATGGAACGAATATGGGCACCGTGGCGGATACAGTTCATCAGGATGAAAAAGCCGGAAGGCTGCTTTCTCTGTGAAGACCCCGGACAAGACCGGGACGCTCGGAATTATATCCTTTACCGGGGCAGCGAAAATTTTGTCATAATGAACAGCTATCCCTATAATCCCGGACATTTGATGGTGGCACCTTACCGACACGCGGCTTCTCTTGAAGAACTCACCGAAGAAGAGAGAAACGAACATTATAAGATTGTGACCCGGTGTGTTGAAGTGCTGCGCGAGGATGCCGGCCCGGAAGGCTTCAATATCGGCATGAATTTGGGAAAAGCTTCCGGCGCGGGCATTGCGGGCCATGTCCATACCCATATCGTGCCGCGCTGGCATGGGGACAATAATTTTATGGCGGTGCTGGCTGATACAAAAGTGGTGCCGGAGGCGCTGGCGGAGACTTACGAGAGGCTCAAAGGTAAATTCTGAATGAGGCTGACCGGCCCGAATCAACGCGTTGACACGTTTCCACGCTGGTGCTAATCTGTTTTGAATGAGCGGGCAAATATTAAGAGAGCGAGAGGAACAGTCATGAGCCACATCAATGAAAGAATAAAGGCGGAAGTAGAAAGCATCTCCCTTGTTGATACGCACGAACATATCATGCTGGAAGCAGAGCGCAATGAGTGTGCCGTAGACTTCAGCTATCTGTTTGCGCATTACAACTCCAGCGACCTGATATCGGCGGGATTGTCGCCGCGCATGATGGAAGCCATACGCTTCCCGATGCACCGCGTGAGGGTGGAAGGGTACAAACACCGCAAGGTACGCCGCTTAATCCCTGAGCCGGAAAGAGCTGACATGTCCCTGGACGAGCGCTGGCAGGCGATGGAGCCTTTCTGGGAGATGATAAGAAATACGGCTTATGCCAGGCAGACGCTGATAACCATCCGCGATATATTCGGCGTTGAGGATTTGAACCGCAATACCTATCGTCAGCTTTCCGAAGCAATTGCCAAGTCCAGGGGGCCAGACTGGTACCGCCACGTCATGAAGGAAAAGGCGAATATCACGGTCTCCATTGTTGACTGGCAGAGCACAGACCTGCAACCTGACCTCTTCGTCCCGGCCATGCGCCTCGACCATTTTATCAGCGCGCAGTCGAGGGCCGACCTCGTCGCCCTCGAAGGAGAGTCGGGAATAGCCATCCATTCGCTGGATGATCTGGCAAAGGCGATGCGCGCGACGCTGGAAGGGTACATCGCCAGGGGTACCGTGGCGGTCAAGAGCGGTCTTGCCTATAACCGCATCCTGAAATACGATAAAGTATCCCGGTATGAGGCTGAGGTTGCTTTCAACCATATCGCCAGCCATCTCGGCGAGGGACTTGCCTGGCTTGAAGCCAAACCGCTCCAGGACTACATGATGCACCAGGTGATACGTGCGGCGATTGACACCGGGTTACCGGTGCAGGTGCATACCGGCCTGCAGGAAGGCAATGAAAACATTATCACCAATGCCAATCCCACCCACCTGGTCAACCTTTTCATTGAGTACAAAGAGGCCAGGTTCGACCTCTTTCACGGAGGGTATCCCTATATCCACGAATGGGCTACTCTGGCCAAAAATTTCCCCAACGTAACGGCGGATATTACCTGGCTGCCCATTATCTCGCCGGGAATTGCCCGGCAACTGCTGCACGAACTTATCGAGACTGTTCCCGGCAATAAAATCATGGCTTTTGGCGGCGATGCGATGACAGTGGAGATGGCGTATGGGCACGCGGTGATGACGCGTCAGGTGGTGGCCCGTGTCCTCTCCGAGAAAATTGATGAGGGATACCTGGGCGAAGACGAAGCTGTGGTGCTGGCGCGGAGGATGCTCAGGGACAACCCGGCGTCGCTTTACAAATTGGACATTGCGGAAAAAAGACATGAAAATTCTAATCATTGAGGACGACCGGGCAATTGTGGAAGCCATATTCCTGACACTTCAGCTGAACTGGCCCGATACGGTTTTGCTGTCGACACATCTTGGAGAAGAAGGTATTGAGCTGTTCCAGTCTGAGAACCCGGATGCCATAATACTGGACCTCGGTCTTCCCGATATCAGCGGTTTTGAGGTATTGAAAAGAATCCGTCTTTTTTCAGAAGTGCCGATTCTTATCCTGACGGTCAGGTCGGACGAGAGCGATATTGTCAGGGGGCTGGAATGGGGCGCCGATGATTATGTCATAAAACCTTGCAGCTTTTTCACGAGGGACGGGAAGTCAACCTGACTCGTACCGAGGTCTCCATCATAAGCCACCTGATGAAAAATGCAGGGCGGGTGGTTACGCATTCGGGGCTGGCGGAAGCGGTGTGGGGCGTTGACTATCCTGACGCCGCTGATAGCCTCAGGGTACATATACGCCGCCTGCGTACCAAACTTGAATCTGACCCCAGCGACCCGAGGATAGTCCTCACTCGGGCAGGCATGGGATACATGCTGGCCAAGCCGGAAGAATAACGGGTTAACCTCAGGGCAGGAAGCTCGTATTTCAATTTATATGCCGGCGAATTCCTCAAGAAGCTGGAGAACCGAGGTGGCATCTTTCGGGCCAAGGCCGCGGGCTCTGGCCATCCTGTAGACCTGATAGACGGCGCTGAATACGGGGAGAGATATATCAAGCGCGCGGGCGGTGTCCATTATAATGCCCGTATCTTTGACTAAGATGTCTACGGTCGCCCTGGGGGTGAAGTCTTTGGCGAGCATCGATGTCCCCATCATTTGCAGCACCTCGCTGGTCCCGGCGCTTCTGGTGATAACATCATACATGGTCTGAAGGTTGATACCCAGCTTCTCTGCCATCACCATTGCCTCGGCCACTGAGGCGATGTTGGCACTGACCAGAATCTGGTTGACTATTTTCATTGCCTGTCCCTGCCCCACTTCCCCCACGTGAAAAACGTTACTCCCCATCGCTTTCAGAACGCCTTCGTTCTCCTTTACCACGGCATCATCTCCACCCACCATCAATGACAGAGAGGCATCATCTGCCTTTGCCTTTCCGCCGCTTACCGGTGAATCGATAACCGATACCCCGCGTTCGCGGGCAGCACTTTCCACTTCGATAACGTCCTGCGGGGTAATCGTGCTCGTGATAATGAGAACTGTTCCCTGGCGCATGCCGCTGAGCACTCCGCCGGGAAGAAAAACAACGTCCTTGACCTGCTGGTAATCGCGCACCATGACGATGACCGTATCACTCTCCCTGCCGACTTCCCCGGCGCTTCCGGCCACCCTGGCACCAAGTTTTTTCATCTCGGCCAGGGGTTCTTTCTGGATATCGAAAACGGTGAGCGGGTAACCATCGCGGGCAATATGTGTTGCCATCGCTTTGCCCATTACCCCCAGACCGATGAAACCGACCTTCTTCCTGTCCATTGGTGTGCTGTTTCCTCTCTTGCTGTATTTGTGCCGTGAATCGGGATAACTCTGAAAAACCTCCTTCATTATGCTCTTCAGGCGTGGAAATGGCAAACCAGGGCAAGAGCAGGAGCATCACCGGAGCCTGTCAGAGGCAATCTGGAATTCCGGCCACTTTACTACCTGCCATAACTGATTTATGATATAAACAGGAGGCAATTGAACCGGAATGGCGGTGGAAAAAGCAGCATACCCATCTCAATATGAGACCGAAGTCCTGCTGAAAGACGGCTCAAGGATACTCTTGAGGCCGATACGTCAGGACGATGCCGAGCGCTGGCTTGCCTTCTTTCAACGACAAAGCGAGCAGACCAAATATCTCCGCTTCCAGCGTGACCCCGGCGAAATGGGACCTGAGGACGCGCTGCGATTCTGTACGGTGGACTACAAGAACACCTTTGCCCTGGTTGGCGAAGTGCAGAGGGAACAGCGCAAGGAAATCATTGCCGTCGGGCGTTATTATCGCCTGCCGAATAAGCGCTCAGCAAGGGTTGCCTTCGCCATAGAGGACGCTTATCACGGCAAGGGAATCGGCACCCGGCTTATCGAATGGCTGGCGAATGTTGCCCGTGATAATGGCATTGCCGTTTTTGAGGGTGATATTCTCGCTGAAAACGAACGCATGATGTCCGTTCTCAGGGATTACGGCTTTCATATCGACAGCGAACTTAAGGGCGGCGTCTACCACGTTACCATCACCATAGCCCGGAGCCGGCGGGTGGAGAGGAAAGAGGCGGAAAGAGAGCGCCTGTCAACGATTGCTTCAATCCGCAATGTTCTGGCGCCGCGTTCCATCGCCGTTATCGGTGCTTCCAGACAGTCGGGCAGTATTGGGCAGCTTGTTTTCCAGAATATCATGGAAGGCGGATTCAGCGGCGTCGTTTACCCGGTGAACCCGAAAGCGAATGCCATAATGGCGGTGAAAGCCTATCCTTCCATACTTGATGTCCCGGGGGAAGTGGACCTGGCGGTAATCATCGTGCCCACTCAATTTGTTGCCAGAGTGGCGGATGAGTGCGGCCGGAAAGGTGTTCGCGCCATCATTGTCATCACCGATGGATTCAGGGAAAGGGGACGGGAAGGAGCTACCCGTGAAGAAGAGCTGCGCGGTATCGCGCTGGGCCATGGTATGCGACTGGTGGGGCCGAACTGTATGGGAATCATCAACGCTGACCCTGAAGTGCGACTGAATGCCTCGTTTTCCCGCGTTTTTCCACCTCGCGGCAATATCGCTTTCCTCTCCCAGAGCGGTGCTATGGGACTGGTCATTCTACAGTACGCCAGCGATCTCAATATGGGCATATCCGGGTTCGTCAGCGTGGGCAATCGTGCCGACATCTCTTCCAACGATTTATTACAGTACTGGGAAGATGACCCGGCAACCAGAGTCATTTTGCTCTATCTGGAGTCGTTCGGTAACCCGCATAAGTTCAGTCGCATCGCCAGACGTGTTTCGGCCAAAAAGCCGATTATCGTTGTCAAGGGCGGGACCACACTGGTCGGCTCTCGTGCCGCTTCATCCCATACCGGTGCCCTGGCGACGCCGGAAGTGGTCTCGGATGCCCTGTTCCGTCAGGCAGGTATCATTCGCGTCGACAGCATCGAGGAACTGTTTGACGTGGCCACACTGCTATCCAGCCAGCCGCCGCCCGAAGGTAAAAGGGTGGTTATCGTGCCCAACGGAGGGGGACCGGGTATTCTGGCTGCCGACGCCTCGGAGCAACAGGGGTTGACGCTGCCCGAATTTTCTTCTGGAACGGCCGGTAAACTCGGGCAGCTCATCAAGCGGGATATCACGGTCCGCAATCCGCTCGACCTTACCGGCAGTGTTACCCCGGAAGAGTTTGAAGGTTCCTTGAGGGTGCTGGTAGAGGACGATAGCGTTGATGCTGTACTGGCGGTGTTTGGCCCGGCGGCAGTTGTGGACTCAACACTGGTGGAGGATGCCATCCGCCGTGTCAACCCCCTGTACCAGCGG
The DNA here is from genome assembly GCA_030613665.1 of Dehalococcoidia bacterium. Lineage (GTDB taxonomy): Bacteria > Chloroflexota > Dehalococcoidia > Dehalococcoidales > RBG-16-60-22 > E44-bin89. The sequence goes on along the minus strand of JAUWLN010000025.1, from coordinate 6,463 downwards.
CGCAAAAAGCCCTTGCTCGTCTGTTTTATGGGGCAGCGGGGATTCAAAGCCAGACTGGGAAAGGCAGGTAGTTTCGTACCGTGTTACCCGTTCCCTGAGGACGCCGTTTCCGCTCTGGCCAAGGCTGTTGAATACCGTGAGCTGATGACAAAACCCAGAGGCGCCGTGCCGCGTATAAAGGGTATCAAGCGGGAAAAAGCATGCCGCATCATTGAGACGGCGATGAGCCGGAACAAACAGAGGCCTTTCTGGCTTTCTGCAGAGGAGACGGTGGAACTGCTCGATTGTTACGGTATTCGCACTGTCGGGACAGCGGTCGCCGGTAGTGCCAGTGAAGCAGCCGATTTGGCGGCACGGACAGGCTTCCCGGTGGTGGTGAAACTAAACTCGTCCACCATCACACACAAGACCGATGTCGGTGGTGTGGTGCTGGACCTCAGTTCAAAAGATGAGGTGAAAGAGGCATTTAATGCCATTAAGAAAAACCTGGCGGTCATGGGGCGTGAATCTGAGATGGAAGGTGTTACCATCCAGCGCATGGTATCAGGTGGGGTTGAAATCATTGCCGGTGTGACGCAGGACCCGACGTTCGGGCCGCTCATCATGTTTGGTCTGGGCGGCGTGCAGGCCGAGCTGCTGAAAGATATTGTTCTTCGTCTGCACCCGCTTACTGAAGCGGACGCCAGCGAGATGGTCAGTTCAATCAAGACGGCCCGGCTTTTTGAGGGTTTCAGAGGGGCACCCCCCAGCGATATTAAGGCAGTGCAGGATTTGCTGCTCAGGCTATCGGCCATGGTTGAAGACATCCCCCAGGTTGCGGAGCTGGACTTCAATCCGGTGAAAGTAATGGCAATAGGGGAAGGGTACAGGGTGGTGGATGCCAGAATCAGCCTGAAATAACGGGCACTGCTTCATCCGGCGCTTTGTTAGCCAAAAATAACAATCGATAGAAAGGGATAAAAATGGTTAGACGGTTGGTACTGACGGCGCTGCTCGCAATAATGATAACCGGGCTCCTGGCTGGCTGTGGCGGGACAGAAGAGGAAACGGACCAGAAATGGGGCTTTCTGCCGGTGGAAAAAGTAGAGGTTAAAGTGAACGAGGAATTCACCATCACCAGGGGATTTGATATGAACTCCGGCTTTATCTGGCGGGAAAAGTACGATGAATCGATGCTCGAACTGCTGGAAAACATGGTTGATTCCGAGACCAGGGAAGACGGGACTGTTGTTCTATACCACGTCTTCCGGTTTCAGGCAAAGAAAAAGGGTAATACGCAGATATTCCTGGCTAAGACCAGGGCCGCTCTTGAAGGCCCGACTGTCAGCGAGCAAGTGGTGTACGATGTTTACATAAAGTAACCGGCATTGCCGAGCCGGACATGTCACTTCAGCCGGTCCTTGACCAGTTTCACCACGTCCAGCGGGTAGTCCGCCACACCAACACCTGCCTCTTGCAAAGCACTTATCTTGCTTTTCGTTGTTCCCATATCGCCCTGTACGATGGCTCCGGCATGGCCCATACGTTTTCCTTCCGGCACGCTGTGGCCGGCGATGTAAGCCACCACCGGCTTTGTCATCTGGCTGGCAATGAACCCGGCAGCATGTTCTTCCTGTGTGCCGCCTACCTCACCGACGATGATGACCAGGTCTGTTTCCGGGTCGGTATCGAAGAGAGCCAGCAGTTCGGAGAGGCTGGTGAACGGCACCGGGTCGGCACCCATGCCGACGGCCGTGCTCTGTCCCAGTCCGGCAGCAGCCAGGTCGCTGCAGACCTCATAGGCAAGAGTGCCGCTCCGGGAGATGACACCGATTCGCCCGGGCTGGAACATGTTTCCGGGCATGATGCCCATCTTGGCCTGTCCCGGAGTGATGATTCCCGGACTGGTTGGCCCCAGAAGCCGCACATCGCGGCCTCTCGCATAGTCTTTTACCTCCATGGCATCGTGCACCGGGACGTGCTCGGTAACCACCACGATGAGACTGATGCCGGCGTCTATGGTCTCACGGGCAGCATCCTTGACCGCCGCTGGCGGCACGAAGAAAACTGACGCCTCCGCCCCGCATCCGGCAACGGCTTGAGCGACGCTGTCATATACCGGCATGCCTTCTACCTCCTCGCCTCCCTTCCCCGGAGTCACGCCGCCCACGATATTGGTTCCGTACTCCAGCATCCATTTTGCCTGCGCCCGACCCCCCCGTCCGGTGATGCCCTGCACCAGCACCTTTGTTTCTCTATTCAGAAGTATGCTCATTTTGTTCTTTCCAGTATCTGGAAAAGACGCTCTACACTTTCCTCGGTGGCGGCGTCAGTGAACGCTTCGACCCCTGCTTCTCTCAGCATCTGCCAGATTTCATCCTGGCGATTGCCCCGTACCCTGGACACAATGGGAACATTCGTGGGGTGCTCCTGGAGAAAGCGGACGATTCCCCTGGCGCCTTCGTGGATGGGGTTGATGCCGGCGAGAAGGTTGAGAAAAACGGCTTTGAGGCCTTTCTTCTGCAGTACCAGCTCCATAACTTGATAAAGAAGCTCCTCGGAGATGCCGCCCCCTGTTTCCAGGAAGTTTGCCGGACGGTACCTGCGCCCGATGATGTCCATCGTCGCCATGCCCAACCCCGCCCCGCTGGAGACGATTCCGACCTCGCCGTCAAGCTCCACGTAGGTTACCCCTATCTGGCGACCTTTTTTCTCCAGGGGGGTGGCAATGCGGTCCTCAGACGGTATTTGCAGGTCAGAATGGCGAAACAGACTGGAATCGTCGATTTCCATCCTGGCATCAAGAGCCAGGTACTCGCCTTTCGCGGTGTATACCAGAGGGTTGATTTCGGCGACGGTGGCGTCATATTTACGAAAAATCTGGTAGAGACTGTGGAAAATGCCGGCGATACGAGCCGGTTCTTCGTCGGCAAGCCCGGCTTGTTGTGCGATTTCCTCCGCCTCGGACAGGCTCAGGCCATCCGAGATGGAAACCTGACGGGAAAACACCATTTCAGGATGGGTTTTGGCCGTTTCCTCGATGGAGACGCCGCCGGCGGTGCTCAGGATAACCACCGGACAGCCGGCCAGGCCATCTATGGTCACTCCTATGTATAACTCCCGGGCCACCTCCGCCTTTTCTACCACCATCACCTGGTTCACGGGGAATCCTCTTATGGAGGATTTGAGAATCTGCCGGGCGATTTCTTCCGCCTGCTCCGGAGAATCGGCTGGCTGGACTCCGCCGGCCATCCCGCGACCGCCGGTCAGCACCTGGGCTTTGATAACGATGGCCCCCCTGAGTTTTTCGGCCGCCTCACGCGCTGCCTGCGGACTACCGGTGATTATAAAGTCGGGGACCGGTATGCCTTCCTGTCGGAAAAAATTGGCGGCTTCAAACTCGTACAGTCTCATGTCTGCTTGAAGGAAGTTTACCCTAACTGAAGGCAGGCGTCAAAGGATAATAACTATATAAAGGAGGCCCTGTATTGATGGTGTCTAAGATTCTACGGTTTTCGAGTACGCCATAATATTCGGAGTGTAATGGCAGCAAGCATGAAACAATTGAAAATAATTGTACCTGTCATGGGTGAATATGCGACACTGGCCCATCCCAGTATACCCAGCACGATTCCCGCTGCGAACACTGCGAAAGTAATGGCCTTTTTGGAATTCTCCGTCATTAGTTCACCTTCTCAGGTTTTATACTCTACCTTGTCAGAGGTTTGTTCAAATCGTATGACCCAAAAGAAGTCATTTTGCCGGTTTTTTCTTCATATTAAGCAACTCATTGGTTCCACAATCAAAGCCCCAGGTACTTTTCAGGGCCCCTGGGACGCAGACGTTTTCACATTCGAAACAGAGAATGCACTCTGTGGAAAGGACCCGTTGTCCGCTCTTAATATAGTCGATAATGCGGATATCCATCGGGCATATCTTTTCACAAGCCCCACAGTCGTTACACTTTTTGGCATCACCGGCTATCTTCAGGAGAGAGAAACGGCTGGTCACCTTGAGAAAAGCCGTTATCGGACAAACATATTTACAGAAAGCACGGTTATCTTTCAGTGTAAAAGCTAAAATGATGGCTACAGCATAATAGAGCGCATTACCAGCAATAAGCCAATAGAGTTCGGTCGTACTTCCTCCCGGTTGGACTCGGTGGCCGAATCCGAACCACAGTACCAGTATTAGACCAAGGCTGAGAGCAAAGTGTATATAGCGAAGGTTGCCCCACCTGGTAGGGAGTCTCCCTTGTTTGTTGCGGGGGAAGGGTAAATAATCCAGTATCATAGCTGTCCAACAAGACCAGGAACACCACCCCCTACCGAAGAATAACGGACCGGCAACTTTGGCAACCAGATAATGAATAGTAGCACCACCGAAGAAGCCAGCCAATAAATAGAAAAAGAACCCTTCTATCTGCATATTTTCAAACTCTATAAAGCCAAGAAAAACGAGCATATAGACGCCTACGAGTAACTGGGATAGCCTGCGCCCCTGGTATTTTTTCTTCCTGGGCAGTGCTGCGTATAGTCCTGTTCCCACTCCAATAGCGGTACCTATATACCCAAAGTTAAATATGAAAAAAATTTTACCGGTTGTTTGCCAGAGGACTATGGCAACTACCCAGAATATGCCCATTATAATAAGCGGCATTCTTAGTTTAGAAAATGTGAGTTTGTCTTCAGATAGCTTGGTCATTTCTGCACCTCTATAGTTTGCATGCACACTATTACATTGATGGTGATATGTCGTCAATACACAAAAAAGGAACGATAATAAACTGGTAATCGGTTTAATTTTTTTGCATGATAAAATACGCCGAGCCATACCACCTGTAGTATTTCTTATGCATATCGACTTCGCGCTGTTCTTTATCCAGTACCTGTAAGGCGTGGGAGTCATCGGCATATTTTACGCGGAGCTCCCGGATACGCTGCTCCAGAGGGCCGAAATATAGAACCCACCAGGCGTCTTCGGGCAAGGCGAAGTGACCGACAGGGGTATAGCCGCTGGAGGCAATCTGCGCCACGTTTTCCGGAACAGTGCAAATACCGGAATACAGGCGTTTCCAGTAATCATAGATTTCTTTGGGCGGGTCGGGGCGCAGCCAGACCATCTCATGGACGATGAGGAACCCCTTTGGCCTGAGCAGGCGCCGCCAGTCTTTGAGGCCTCGTTCAAAGCCGATATTGAATATGGACCCCTCAGACCAGAGAATATCGAAGCTTTCAACGGGGAAGTCCAGGTTGAACATGGAGCAGTTTAAAGCCTTCACACGGCCGGAAAGGCCAGCCTTTTCGATTTTCATCTTCAACCTGTCGAGCGCAGGCTGGTCTACATCGATGCCTATGATTTCACCCTGAGTCAGGCGTGCCAATTCCAGGGTCGGCTCCCCGGCACCGCAGCCAATATCCAGGATACGCGGCTTCTCCAGCCCGGGGAGCATCCGGAATGCTTTTCGCGTGTACCTGGTTCTCCCGGAGCCCTCTGCAGACAGATTGTCACGTATCTCAGAAAGTATATCTCTGGACATCAGGCACCAGACCCAAACCGAGATGATAGTCTATGCCAGGGACAGCGGATATTTCCCGTACTCTCTGATGGCACGAATCATTTCCGCATAGTTATCCGGGTTGACGGCGCCGTGAATAGAATTGCCGGACATGCAGATATAGCCTCCCCCTTTGCCTGCCTTCCGTATGCAGTCCTTGACCGTTTCGCGGACCTCCTCTTTACTTCCCCAGCTAAGCAGTCTGCCGCAGTCAACGTTGCCCATAATGCAGACCTTGTCACCGTACTTTTCCTTTGCTTCTCCAATGTCCATGCCGGCTACGGGGTCGATGGGGTGGACACCATCAGCGCCGGCCTCCACAATGAGGTCAAAGATGCTCCAGATGTTCCCGTCGGTGTGCTTGAGACATGGCACGTTCCGGCTGTGACAGTAATCAACGACCTCTTTGAAGCCGGGGATGATGTATCGGGCCACATGCTTCGGTGACACCATGGGGCCATTGGTAAATGCCCAGTCAGCGGTCTCAATAATAATGTCAGCGCCAACGTCAATCAGGTTTTTGGTGTAACGTTTGTAGTAGTTGGAGGTAATTTCATTTAAACCCTCCACCAATTCGGGGTCCCTTATCATGTCCTTGAACAGTTCATCCTGAAGGCGGAGGCTGCCAAAGATGGTAGCGAAGGGTCTGACCACGGATATAATAGCCCTCTTCCCCTTAAATCTTTTCACCGTCTCTTCCAACTGCTTAAACCGCCCTGGCAGGTCGGGGTCGGGAGGGACGTATTTGGCCAGGTCTTCCCTGGACTTGAGCGCCGGCTCCAGAACCATGGGTATGGTACGTGATACCCCGGAGTACTTCATGATGGCGCCCCACTGGTCGCGGACGAGGCCCTTGGCTTCATCCAGCACTTCAAAGTGGTCCGTTTTTAACTCGTGATAGCAAACGGCATCCAAATCCATGTATTC
>JAUWLN010000100.1 GCA_030613665.1 Dehalococcoidia bacterium | reverse complement strand
AATTCAACCCCTGTGTCCCCGGCACTGCCGGCTCCGATTTCGCGGAGAAGGTCGTGCTTCTGAGGGGGACTGATAAGCAACGTGGCGGTAAAAGCGTCGAAGTGCTTTTCACGGGCAACCCGGGCGGTCCGGGAGAGACGCATCCGGAAGCAGTGCTGGCAGCGTTCGTCTTCATGGCCGACTACCTGGCGGAAGTAATCGATGATTTCGTACCCTTCGCTGGTAATCAAGGGAACCGTTGATTGAGCTGTCAATGCTTTCATCGCCTCCAGGCGTTGCTCGTGTTCTGTGTAAGGGTGAATATTCGGATTGTACCAGAAAGCACTGATATTATACCCCTGTTCCCGCCAGTGATTGATGGTGTAGGCGGCGCAGTGTGCGCAGCAGGCGTGTAGCAGTACTGATTTCATAATTAATATATTGTAGACAATGGGAATGGCGGTATGCAAAATTTACTGTTTTACCGCATCAGATTTTGCATAAATGTTGAAAAATGCTAGAATAAGACAAATTCCCTTAAGGAGGCGGCAATTGTTTTACGAAGTAGAGTATCCACAGCCCGAGCCCGGACAGAAGCAGATTAAGGCCCTGGTGGTGCTGAATCCGGCGGAGTCAAGAAGGCTGCTGGCTAAAGCCACGGTAGCGCTACCCGAAGTGCAGAACGCTTATAAGAACGGTATGATTATCATCGGCCGCGGTATCACCAATGCCTTCGTCAGCGAAGAGCTCTTCGGGATAAAGATAGAGAACAAAGCCAGTCAGACGGCGGGGCTCGTCTGCAATGGTATAACCAATAGCACTGCTTGTGCACCACCCTGCACCTGGCATGTTGTCCGCAAGGGAAAGGTGGTGGAAGGGGCCGATTCCAACGTGGAGATACTTGATTTCGGCCCGGATGACGTCTTCATCAAGGGAGGCAATGCCATTGATATGGATGGTAATGCCGGTGTTTTCGCAGCCAGTTTGAAAGGCGGCACCATTGGCATGTGCTGGCCGATTGTGACACCGCGCGGCTCACACCTTATCATGCCGATAGGGCTGGAGAAGCTGGTAACATCGGTGATTGAATCATCCAGGCATACCGGTGTCTATTATTACAAATATACCATGGGGCTGCCGGCAAGGCTGATGCCGGTAGTTCTGGGCAAGGTGCTTACCGAAATTCAGGCAATCGGCGTGATGACCGGTGCCCGGGCGTATCACCTCGGCTCCGGTGGCGTCGGTGGTTCCGAGGGTGCGATAGTGCTGGCACTGGAGGGTGATGAGAAACGGGTGGAGAAAGCCTTTGAGCTTGTAAAGTCAATCAAAGGGGAACCTCTGGTAAGTATGCCGGATGAGTTACGGCTCAGCTCTGCCAAGGACTACAACTACGACGCGCAGGCGCAGTTCGCTACATTGGGAGGCCTTTAGCCGGTTTAAAAAAGGGTTCTCTGGGGAGGCTTCTCTTTGTTATAGGGCAGCCCGAGGTGCTGGTAGGCCAGCCGGGTTGCAGTGCGGCCACGGGGTGTGCGCTCCATGAAACCCAGCTGCAGCAGGTAGGGTTCATAGACATCCATAATAGTATCTGAGTCTTCGCTGATGGCGGCGGCCAGGGGCTCAAGACCGACCGGGCCGCCGTTGAATTTCTCCACAATCGTCCGCAGCAGCTTATGGTCGATTTCATCCAGACCGATGGAATCTACTTCAAGCTTGGCCAGTGCTTCGATTGCTACTGCGTGGGTAGCTACACCATCACCCATTACCTGGGCGTAGTCTCTGACTCGCCTGAGCAGCCGGTTGGCCACGCGTGGTGTCCCTCTGGCGCGGCGGGCGACTTCCTTCAGCCCTTCGCCCTCTGCTTTAATCTGCAGAATGCGGGCGGAGCGGTGCAGGATTGACTCTATTGATTCCTGGTCGTAAAAATCAAGTCGGTAGACATTGCCAAAGCGGTCGCGCAGGGGCGGGCTGAGCATGGCGAAGCGTGTGGTGGCACCGATAAGTGTGAAACCGGGCAGGTTGAGGCGCAGGCTTCTGGCTCCGGTACCCTTGCCGATAATGATGTCCAGGGCGAATTCCTCCATCGCCGGGTAAAGGATTTCCTCAACGGCGCGGCTGAGGCGGTGGATTTCATCGATGAAGAGGATATCATGCTCGTGCAGGTTGGTCAGTATAGCGGCGAGGTCGCCAGTGCGTTCGATGGCAGGCCCGGAGGTAACCCTGAAGTTCACCCCCATTTCAGCGGCAATGATGTGGGCGAGGGTCGTCTTTCCCAGTCCGGGTGGCCCGTAAAGCAACACATGGTCAAGTGCCTCACCTCTGCCTTTGGCCGCGGCGATAGCAATGCTCATGTTGCCTTTGATCTTTTCCTGCCCGACGAACTCATCGAGACGGCGCGGCCGGAGGTTGGTGTCGAGGGGAGCATCTTCGGCACTTGGTTTACCCGATATTATGCGAGCTATTTAAACCTCACCCCCGTTAGTTCTCTGACTTCAGCTCATTATCTTCGCCACCCGTCGGGCTTGTTTCCTCTTCCGCGGGTGACGGGCTGGAGTTTTCCTGCTTCTCTTCGCCGAGCAGCTGGTTCAGGAGTTCTTCTGGTGTCTCAGCGACCATTGGGCCTGATATCTTTTCGGGCATCTCGCCAAAGGACAGTTTCCTTTTTGCCTCATCTTCTTCTGCTTGTGCGGCCAGCAGGTCTTCCAGATATTGATAATGAGCGGGAATCAGTTTCCCGATGATGACGTTTTCTTTAAGACCGACAAGCTTGTCTATCTTACCGTAAACAGCCGCCTCGGTGAGCACGCGCGTTGTTTCCTGAAAGGAAGCGGCTGCCAGCCAGCTACCCGTATTCAAAGATGCTCTCGTTATGCCCAGAAGTACCGTGTGCGCGGTGGCCGGTTCACCACCTTCTGCCAGTACCTTGGCATTAATGTCCTCGTAGATAAACTTGTCCACAAGTTCCTCCGGTACCAGGTCGGTGTCGCCAGCGGAATCAACGCGCACTTTAGTAAGCATCTGATGGACGATTATCTCGATGTGCTTGTCGTTTATGTTTACACCCTGAGAACGGTACACTTTCTGGACTTCATCAACCAGGTATTGCTGCACTGCCTCGCGGCCGAGAATGCGCAGGATATCCTGTGGGTTCACCGAGCCATCGGTTAGCTGCTGGCCGGCACGCACCGTATCCCCGGCCTGGACTCTGATGCCAGTGGCGCTGGGGATAACATACTCGCGTTCCTCCTGTTCTTCATAACTGATGAAGAGATGACCTTTTTTGCTGCTAACCTCGCCGGCGATGCGTGCGGTAATTGGTTGAGTTTCTTTTGATGGTGTTTTGGTTTTGGTTTTACCCTTGGTTTCCTTGGCAGCCGGTGGAATCGCGAGCACCGTGCCGCTATCCACAAACTGTCCATCATTAGCCATAACCTGCCAGCGGGCAGGCAGGGTGTATTCGTCACGATAAGTCTCGGAGCTGGTAATTTTAACCCTCCTGCCTTTATCATCCTGAATAACATCGGCCATGCCGTCTATTTCGGCTATAATGGCCGGACCTTTGGGGTTTCTGGCTTCAAAGAGCTCCTCCACCCGGGGTAGACCGCTGGTGATATCAAGACCGGCCACCCCGCCGGTGTGGAAGGTACGCAGCGTCAGCTGGGTGCCCGGTTCGCCAATGCTCTGGGCGGCGATGATTCCTACCGCTGTATTGAGTTCAACCGGCTTGCCGCGGGACAGGTCCTGGTTGTAGCACATCTGGCAGGTACCCCGCTTGGACTGGCAGGACAGAGGCGACCTGGTGTGCACCCGGTTAATTCCGGCAGCAATTATTTCCGCTGCCTTGTGCTCATCTATCTCTTCATTGCGGTCAACGATGACCTCTCCGGTTTTCGGATGGACTACCTGGCTTGCCGCCAGTCTGCCGGTGATACGCTCGGTAAACGGTGGCAGCAGTGCTTTTTCTTTCGGCTCTGAAATCCAGATGCCGTCTACAGTACCGCAGTCCTCTTGACAAATAATAACGTCCTGGGATACATCGATGAGTCGGCGGGTGAGATAACCGCTTTCCGAAGTTCTAAGCGCCGTATCGGCCAGGCCTTTTCGTGCGCCATGCGTGGAGATAAAGTACTCCAGAACGGTATGTCCTTCACGCAGGCTGGTTTTGATGGGGTAGTCAATGATTTTACCGGAAGGGTCGGTCATAAGACCGCGCATGCCGGCCATCTGTGTTATCTGGGTGATATTACCTTTGGCCCCGGAAGTGGCCATCATGTGGATGCCGCCGAAGCGGTCAAGGGTATCTGATATGGTCTTGGTAATCCGGTCCATGGTTTCCATCCAGACACCGACGATGCTGTTATATCGCTCGTCCTCGGTTATCAGACCGCGGTTGAGCTGGTTATCAATAATGGCTATCCTCTCCTCCGCCTCATCGAGCATCTTGGCCTTGCTTTCCGGCACCTCAATATCATTCATGGCAATGGTGATGCCGGACTTGGTAGCGTAGCGGAAACCCAGCCGCTTGATGCTGTCCAGAACTCTGGCGGTGTCTTCATTTTTGAGTATCCGGCAGCACTCCGAGACAATCTGCTTGAGTCCGGACTTGTCCATCACCTTGTTCTGGTAGCCAATCTCCGGAGGGAGGACCTCATTGAAGATAATGCGGCCAGCCGTTGGCTCTATATCCTGTCCATCCCGGCTCTGGTCTCTGACCAGGATTTTAGCCCTGAGGTCGATATTGTCCAGCTCATAGGCAAGCCTGGCTTCATCAAAACTCCCAAATCGCCTGCCTTCTCCATTGCTCCCGGGTCTTTCTGTGGTGAGGTAGTAGCAGCCAAAGACCATGTCAAGGGTAGGAGTGATTGTTGGGTCACCGCTGCTAGGCAAAAGCATGTTATTCTGGCTGAGCGCAAGCTCTCTCGCTTCGCGTACCGCGGCTTTGGAAAGCGGGATATGGCAGGCCATCTGGTCGCCATCAAAATCGGCGTTAAACGCTGAGCAGACCAGCGGGTGAATCTGGATGGCGCTGCCGTCAATGAGCACGGGTTCAAAGGCCTGGATGCTGAGTCGGTGCAGGGTAGGAGCTCGGTTTAGCCAGACCGGGCGTTCTTTTACCACTTCTTCGAGTATATCGAATACTTCTGGTTTGGCTCGCTCGACAAGGCGCCGGGCACTCTTGATATTCGGGGCAAGTCCCTGCATTACCAGACGGTGCATAACAAATGGTTTGAAGAGCTCCAGAGCCATTCTTCTCGGCAGACCGCACTGGTGCAATGCGAGTTCCGGACCGACTATGATGACGGAACGACCGCTGTAGTCGACCCTCTTCCCCAGCAAATTCTGGCGGAAACGCCCCTGTTTACCACGGAGCATGTCGGACAGGGATTTCAGTTTATGATTGCCGCTTACCGAAATCGCTCGGCCGCGGCGGCCATTGTCGATAAGGGAGTCAACAGCCTCCTGTAACATCCGTTTCTCGTTGCGGATGATTATCTCCGGGGCGCCGATATCAATCAGATGGCGCAGGCGATTGTTGCGGTTAATGACACGCCGGTACAGGTCATTAAGGTCGCTGGTGGCGAATCTGCCGCCGTCCAGCTGTACCATGGGACGCAGGTCGGGGGGGAGCACGGGCAGAACCGTTATGATCATCCATTCCGGTTTATTGCCGCTGTTGCGGAAGGCATCCACCACTCGCAACTGCTTGCTTGCTTTCTTGCGCCTCTGTCCGGAGGAGGACTGGGTTTCCTGGATCAGGTTATTGCGTAGCTGGTCCAGGTCTATATCCTTTATAATCTGCAGGACGGCTTCCGCTCCCATTCCGGCTTTAAAAACCTCGCCATACTGTTGTTTCAATTCGTGGTACTGGCTCTCATTGAGTAACACTTTCACGCGCAGGTTTTTGAGCTGTTCTATCGTGCTGGCTGTTTTTTCCTCAAGCTGTATCTTTTCCTCGGTGGAATGACGCCGCAGCTGATTGACGTCCTCAACGCTTGCTTCTTCCTGCTCCATCTGGGCAACTCTTTCGTCAACAGCTTTTTGGCGTTCGGCAATGTCGCTGGCGGCGCTCTCCTCCGATTGTTTGATAGCTTCCTGGCGTGCTGCTTCATCAATCTCAGTTACGATGTAATTGGAGAAATAAAGCACGTGTTCCAGACTGCGGGGCGAAAGGTCAAGCAGAAGCCCCAGGCGGCTGGGAGTTCCTTTGGCAAACCAGATATGACTCACTGGACAGGCCAGTTCGATATGTCCCATGCGTTCGCGGCGCACCTTGGCCCGTGCCACTTCAACTCCGCACTTATCG
>JAUWLN010000129.1 GCA_030613665.1 Dehalococcoidia bacterium | reverse complement strand
GATGTGCGGCAGTGAGGCGGCCATTTTTTTCCCTGGTCGGGCGGTGAAGTCCGATTTATCGATTATCTGACGCAACCCTTTCAGTTTTTCCGCCTGTTTTGTTGTTTTCACCGGAATGACCACCCCATCCACTCCGGTATCCCACAGCGCTTTTAGTTCGGCGCGGCTAACCGATGCCGGTACCGTCAGGAGCATGGGTTTGGGCAAAAGGTCGGTAAAGCGCTGGCAGAGCATGAGCTGATGCCAGGTAACGGCGGTTCCCCCTTCTTCACCATCAGAGAGCAGTACCGCGTCTACCGGCAGTTCGTTTATCGTTCTTATCAGGCCTTCGCTCAGTGATGACTCCAGGAGCAATATTTTGCCCGCCTTCTCGATGCCGGGAAGGTCAGGCTCTGAATCCAGAGGCATGATAAAAAAGTCGGCGCCAGCCTTGATTGAGGTTGTTATCGACTGGTGGCTTTTCTCTTCCAGCCACAGTCCCCAGACCGTGTCGGGCAATGACCGGGCTATATCCGTCACTGTCTTTTGGCCGGTGCGGGCAGGGGCAATGATGGCAGCGTCGGCGCTGGAAACGTAATCAGCCAGCGGTGCTATATCAGCCGCCGGCTCGATTCTGGCAATAAGCGTCATTTTCGGCTTTGCCGGGGCTGGTTGGATTACCCGGAATCCAATCGGCAGGGAAACGGTTTCCGTGGTCTGGACCAGTCTATCAATCAGTTTGCTCACGCCGCGCCTCCCTTGGGTCGGTAAAATAGTCAACCTGTCGGTTGACTCTGGATTAGTATAGCATAATGCCGGCTGGCTCAGAAAATCGATGCCGCCGGGCGAAAGATTTTAACGGAGTTCCAACGGTTCCTTTATGGAGAATTAACCGTACAACTCTATAATGAAAACAGAAGTCGAAAAGCAGGTTTGATGAAGGGCGGTGTTAAATGATAAGTCCGGTGGTCAGTGCTTTGCGGGATAACCTGGAAGCTGGTATAATCCTAGACGATATGGCGGTACAGACGGAGTCTTTACAATCAAACACCTATTTCTCGGGGTTGAGTCCAGAGGAGCTTGTCTCAATCCAGAAGCATATATTTGAGAAAGCAGTGGCGCGTGGAGAGATAGTCATCTTTGAAGGCGATCCGGCACGCGCTGTGTACTTTGTTATCTCCGGCGTGGTGAAGGTGTTTAAAACCTCCACCGATGGCAAGGAGCAAATCATATATCTGGCTCGGCCCGGAGACTCATTCAATGATGTACCTGTCTTTGGTGAAGGACTGAGCCTGGCCAGCGCTGAGGCGATGACGCAGGTGGTACTTTACGGGATGGAAAAAGATGACCTGGAGGCAAGTCTACGCGAGCTCCCGAAGCTGGCAGAGAATATCTTGAGGCTGCTGTCGCAGCGAATTGAGCAGCTGATTTCGCTGGTTGAGGACCTGTCGTTCCGGCGGGTGACGGGTAGGGTGGCCAAGATACTGCTTGAGAACGTGGAGGACACTAATGGGCAGAGGCACCGGCTGACCCAGCAGGATATGGCGGCCATGGCCGGTACGGCCAGGGAAATGATCGGGCGGTCGCTTAAGCTGCTTGAAGATGAAGGGAAGGTAAGACTGGAGCACAATCGTGTTGTGATTACGGATAAAGAAGCGCTGAGGGAAATCGCCGGTGTTGGCATTTGAGACAAAAGTCGCTGACAGGCGGCTTAATCGAGTATTAGACTATTGCTGCATGGAGAATATGGAATAAATGACCAAAATGCCAGAAATCGACCGGGATAAGTGCGACGGTTGTGGTCTCTGTATCGAGGTGTGCTCCTGCCGCGTTCTGGTGCTGGTTGGTAACGTGGTCGAGGTCAAAGAGGGGATAGAATGCCAGCAGTGCCGTAAGTGGTGCACGATGTGTGAAATGGTCTGCCCCCTGGGGGCGATACAGTGCCCCTTCGAGGTAATCACCGAAGAATAGCAACCTTCCGCTGACCTGTCCCGGCCATCACAAGTTACGGTTCTTTTTTCAATTTCACCTAACTTTCGTCGTGTTTTTTCGTTATTTAAATATGGGATAAAAGTCACATACAGGAATAATAAGCTGGCCTAAAATGGGCTGGATACCATGGAGAGGAGGTGTAAGATGAGGAACAGAAGTGAGCTGGAAGAAAAAAAATCGGCGGTGACAACGGCCTGTCGGCATTACTGGGTTATTGAGCCGGCTGACGGCCCGATGAGCCGGGGTGTCTGCCAGGTCTGTGGTGAGGAAAAGGAGTTTCTCAATTCCTGGTCGGATGCCAGCTTCAAGGGTAAGGACCCCCGCGTTTTTGATTTGCCCAACATGTTAGAAGACGATAAGGAGGCAGAAAAGGAGGAAAATTCGTAGGCGGAAAGCCGAATTACAGTTTTAGTACGTTAGCGTTGTCAATTGAATAAGGATTACCTTTAGACAGTATTTTCGCGGGTTCAGGATTACATTCCTGAACCCGTTTGTTGTAAGATAATAAGGCAATGATTGAGAAAGTAAAGCGGGTGGCTGTTCTCGGTTCCACCGGCTCCATCGGGAGGCAGACGCTCGATGTTATACGGGCAACGCCGCAGCGATTTCGTGTCGTCGGGCTGGCGGCGGGGAAAAACCTGGAATTGCTCGCCGAGCAGATAAATGAGTTCAAGCCGGAATACATCGGCGGCTCATCAGAGAACAATGACATTGAGCGGTTAAAGAATATAGTTGACATAAAAAATAACTTACTCACCCTGAATGAAATCGCAGCCGGCCCCGAGGTAGACATGGTGGTCATTGCCACGTCTGGGACTGCGGGATTGAGGCCGACGCTGGCGGCGCTGCGGGCGGGAAAAGATATTGCGCTGGCCAACAAGGAGTCACTGGTCTCGGCAGGGGAAATTATCAACGGTGAAGCCAGGAAAAGCGGCGCCCGGATTATGCCCGTGGACAGCGAACACAGCGCCGTATGGCAATGTCTCTGCGGTGAAGACCAGGCAGCAGCCCGGATTATTCTCACCGCCTCAGGGGGGCCTTTCCGCCAATATTCAGCCGAACAGCTGTCAGAGGTGACGGTAGAGCAGGCGTTGCGGCACCCGTCATGGCGGATGGGCCAGAAAGTGACCATAGACTCGGCGACGCTGATGAATAAAGGGCTAGAGGTCATTGAAGCGCACTGGCTTTTCAATATGCCCTACGACCGTATCGATGTGCTGGTGCATCCTCAGAGTATCATTCACTCCATGGTGGAGTTTATCGATGGCTCAATCAGAGCGCAGCTGAGCTATCCCGATATGCGTCTGCCCATCCAGTACGCCCTTTCCTATCCGGAAAGACTGCCCAACCCCCGGCTTCCCCGGATCGACTGGAGCCTGGTCAGGAATCTTGATTTTGAGCCCCCCAATTATGACAGGTTTCCCTGCCTGGGACTGGCGATTGAGGCTGGAAAACAGGGCGGAACCTGTCCGGCAGTACTCTGCGCGGCTGACGAGGCGGCGGTGGAGCTTTTTCTCGCCGGGCGCATCCGCTTCACCGATATTGCCGGCGCTATTGAGCGGACGCTGGAGCAGCATCGAGTTATCGCCAAACCCACACTGGAGGAAATAGAGGCGGCGGATGCCTGGGGCCGGGAAACGTTACTCAAAACGGCAAGCGGGGTGAAATAATGTTCATTACTATAGTCGCTTTTCTTGCCATACTGGCGGTACTTATTATCGCCCACGAGTTCGGTCACTATATCACCGCCAGGGCTTCAGGCGTCAAGGTAGAAGAGGTAGGCATCGGTTTCCCACCCCGGCTGCTGTCGTTCAAGCGCGGTGAAACCATGTATTCACTGAACGCCATACCACTGGGCGGTTACGTTAAAATGGCCGGCGAAGAAGACCCCAAGGTCGCCGGGAGCCTGGCCAGCAAGAGAATCCCGCTCAGACTGCTGACGCTCAGTGCCGGTTCGCTGATGAACCTGCTGCTGCCCCTGCTTCTCTTTTCCGTGGCGTTTATGGTCCCGCATAGCGTGATTTATGGGCAGGTGCAGGTCGATGAGATAGCCGTGAACTCACCCGCGGCCAGGGCAGAAATCGCTGTCGGAGATACCATCCTTGAGTTGAATGGAAAGCCGGTCAATAGCGTTGGCGATTTGCAGCGCTATATCCAGCTTAACCTGGGGCAGGACGTCACCCTGCTCGTTCGCCACGCTGATGACGCTGTTGAAGAGGTCAGGGTGGTACCGAGGTGGCAGCCACCGGAAGGAGAAGGCGCGATTGGCGTGGCCGTGAGAACGATCTCGCCGACGGTGGTCCGTCAGAGCTACCCGTTCTGGCAGGCGATACCGATGGGCGTGCGGGAGTGCATTGACACGTTCACCCTTTTCAAGAACGGCATTATCAGCATGATTATCGGGAGCGTGCCGAGGGTTGTGGCCGGTCCGGTGGGCATCGCTCAGCTTACCGGCGAGGTGGCACAGGCGGGGCTCAGCCCGTTGCTGGAGTTCGCCGCCTTTTTAAGCATTAACCTGGCCATCATCAACCTTCTCCCCCTGCCGGCGCTGGACGGCGGTAGCATCGCCTTTGTCCTGCTGGAAGCAGTGCGCCGCGGCAGGCGGGTGCCGGCCCGAATCGAGGGGATGATTCACGCGGCTGGTTTCGCCCTGCTTATCACGTTTATCCTGCTGGTGACGTATCAGGATATCATCCGCATCGCCAGTGGTGAG
>JAUWLN010000065.1 GCA_030613665.1 Dehalococcoidia bacterium | reverse complement strand
GCCATAGATGCTAAAATCGAAGCCATTCAGAAAATTGACGGCGAGGTGGTAAGCCGGCTGCGTTCTTTTCCGGGCGATATCCGCCTGTTAATTATGCCCGACCACCCCACCCCCATTACGCTGCAGACCCACACCGATGACCCGGTGCCCTTTCTCCTCTGGGGGAAAGAGGTGACGCCAAATGGCGCCGGCAGATTTACCGAGGCGGAAGCTAAAGGAACTGGCCTTTCCCTGGAGAAAGGGTATAAAATAATGGAAAGACTCATTCAGAAGGCGGATGGCTAGATGTCTTTAATCGTGCAGAAATACGGTGGGACCTCGGTCGCTGATGCCGGGTGCATCAAGAACGTGGCCAGGCGCATTGCCCGCACCAAAGACGAGGGCAACCAGGTGGTGGTGGTCGTGTCGGCGATGGGGGACACCACCGATGAGTTGATAGAGCTGGCCGACCAGCTCTCGGAGAAGCCGGATAACCGCGAGCTGGATGTCCTGCTCTCCACCGGCGAGGTGGTTACCACCACCCTGCTGGCCATGGCGCTGCACAGCATGGGCTATCCGGCCATCAGCCTCAGCGGCGCTCAGGCGGGAATTCGCACCGATGCTGCTTACAGCCGGGCGCGCATCCTCAAAATCGAACCCAAGCGGGTGGTCAGAGAGCTGGAGAAGGGCAATATCGTCATCGTGGCCGGCTTTCAGGGCATCACCGAGGACATGGACGTCACCACGCTGGGGAGGGGCGGCTCGGATACCACCGCCGTCGCTCTGGCAGCCAGTCTGGGGGCAAAGGAGTGCCATATTTACACCGATGTGGAAGGGGTGTACAACGTTGACCCTCGTCTGGTTCCGGAAGCGAAGCCTCGTGGCGAGATACACTACGAGGAGATGCTGGAGCTGGCGACCTATGGGGCGAAAGTGATGCACCCGCGGGCGGTGGAGCTCGGGGAGCTGTTCAATATCCCCATACTGGTCGCTTCCAGCTTCAACGAAAGTCCAGGGACTTTAATACACGGAGGGGTAGCAATGGAAGTTCGGAATAAGGTCAGAAGCATCGCCCATAACCTTGACATAGGTAAGATAACCGTGGTCGGCGTCCCGGACCGCCCCGGAATTGCCGCCAGCATCTTCGGGCCCCTCGCCAAGGCGGGAATCAGCGTGGATACCATTGTGCAGAACGCCAGCATTCAGGGCATCACTGACCTGACTTTTACCGTGTTCAAGAGCGACCTTGCCCGGGCGATGGAAGTGGTCAAGCCGATTGCCGCGCAGATTGGCTCAAGCGAATGTGCCAGCGATGATACCCTTGGCGCGGTGAGCATCATTGGTACCGGGATGCAGAATACCACCGGCTTTGCGGCCCGAATGTTCAACACCCTCAGTGAGAAAAAGATTAATATACAGCTGATTACGACCTCGGAAATACGGATAACCTGTATCATTAACGCTGACCAGGTCAAAGAGGCCGTGCGCACCCTGCACCGGGCGTTTGAAATCGAAGAGGAATAGACGGTTGCCCGGCTACGCTAAACCGATACCACTTCCTTTACTTCCGGTATCTGCTCTTTCAGGATTTTCTCAATTCCCATCTTGAGCGTCATGGTGGACATCGGGCAACCAGCGCAGGCACCGGTTAATCTGACCTTAACGGTGCCGTCATTGACTTCAACCAGTTCCACATCCCCGCCGTCCCCCTGTAGCTGGGGACGAATCTGGTCCAGTACCTCGGTAACTTTATCCTGCATCACAAAACTCCTGTTAACAATTGCTCCTTTTACTATTTTATCTACTGCATAAGCCGTTCGTCAAATAAATACAAAATCCTCTTGTTAAATTTGACCGTTTAATGTAGAATATAATGCTTACAATGGGGCGTTTTGTGGGGGAGATTTGATGACGTACCAGGAAGAAAGACTGGCGAGCCTGAAACGGCAGCGCACCAAGCAGGCTATCGACCTGGCGATGCAGGGTCGTTGGCGGGAGGCAATCGCCGCCAACAGGGCAATACTTGAGGACTTTCTCAATGATGTTGAAGCCTGGAACCGCCTGGGCCGTGCTCATATGGAACTGGGCGAGTATCAGCAGTCGAGGGAAGCCTACCGCCGTACGGCCGCGCTTGACCCTTTCAATGCCATTGCCAGGAAGAATCTGCAGCGCCTGAACTATCTCGGTGAGGCAAAGGTCACTGCCGAGGGCACGGCGCGGAAAGTGGAGCCGAACCGGTTCATTGAAGATATAGGCAAGGCCGGGGTGGTGAACCTGCACCACCTGGCGCCAACGCAGGTACGTGCCCGCCTTGTTGCCGGCGACGAGCTGCTTCTCAAAACAGACGGCACCCGTCTGGTTGTTGAGGATGACCTCGGGCAGTATGTCGGGCATGTTGACCCGAAACACGGGCGGCGCTTGGTCAAGCTAATGGGGGAGGGTAATAAATATTCAGTAGCCGTGGTGGGCTCTACCGAAGAAACGATGACCGTCATCATCCAGGAGACCTATCAGGACCCGAGCCAGATAGGAAAACTGTCCTTTCCCTCCAAAGGGGCGGAGGAAATCAAGCCTTATGTTGATGAAAAGGTCTTCAAAATGGAGTCCGAAATTGAGGAAATATTATCGGAGGAATCCGGTTATACCATCATCGGTGGCGACGAAATAGAAGTGTTGCCGGAGGAGTCTACTGGTATCAGTGACGAATCTGCCAGCGAAGAAGAATAGGGGGATATAGCGCATGGTAATTGGGACGGTGAAGCCGGTATCAATAGAAAAGGAAATGCAGGGCTCGTATCTCGATTACGCGATGAGCGTTATCGTGTCCCGTGCTCTGCCCGATGTTCGTGATGGATTGAAACCGGTACATCGCCGTATTCTCTACGCGGTAAATGACATGGGCCTCACGGCTAACAATCCGCACCGTAAGAGCGCCCGTATTGTGGGTGAGGTTCTGGGTAAATATCACCCTCATGGAGACACATCGGTCTATGATGCCATGGTCCGTATGGCGCAGGACTTCTCCATGCGCTATCCACTGATAGACGGGCAGGGCAATTTCGGCAGCGTGGACAATGACCCCCCGGCGGCCATGCGGTACACCGAAGCCAGGCTGGGCCGTATCGCCGGCGCGCTGCTGGTTGCCATCGAGAAAGAGACCGTCGACTTCATGCCCAATTTCGATGACAGCCTCGAGGAGCCCAAGGTGCTGCCCACCCGCATCCCCAACCTTCTGCTCAACGGGAGCTCCGGCATCGCCGTTGGTATGGCGACCAATATCCCGCCGCACAACCTCAATGAAATCTGCGATGCCATTTCCTGTCTCATCAATAATCCCAATGCTACCATTGAAGAGCTGACGCAGTTCGTCAAGGGGCCGGACTTCCCCACCGCCGGCATCATCAAGGGTGTCGAGGGGATTAAGAGTGCTTATGCTACCGGGCACGGCAAAATTGTGATTCAGGCTCGGGCCCGTGTTGAAGATATCGCCCAGACCGGGCGAAGCCAGATCGTGGTCACCGAGCTTCCTTACCAGACGAACAAGGCTGGCCTGATGGAAACAATTGCTGAGCTGGTCAAGGAAAAGAAAATCACCGGCATCAGCGACCTGCGTGATGAATCCGACCGCCACGGCATGCGCATCGTCATCAAGTTGCGGAAAGAGGCTTTCCCGGAGCAGGTGCTCAACAACCTTTACAAGCATACCGCCATGCAGTCCGCTTTCTTCGCCAACATGGTGGCGCTCGTGGACGGGCAACCGAGGGTTATCAGCCTGAAACAGGCACTCCAGAGCTACATTGATTTCCGCCACGAGGTCATCACCCGCCGTTCCAAGTTCGAGCTGAAAGAGGCCAAGGCCCGGGCTCATATTCTGGAAGGGTTGAAAATTGCCCTTGACCAGATTGATGCCATTATCAGCACCATACGCAAATCGGAAACCGCAGAAGCGGCGCGTCAGGCGCTGATGAATAACTTCGGCCTGACCCAGATACAGGCACAGGCCATTCTTGATATGCAGTTGCGCCGCCTGGCTAATCTTGAGCGGCAGAAGATACTTGATGAATATACGGGGTTATTGAAAACGATTTCCTATCTGGAAGACCTTCTCGCCAACCCGCGCCGAATGCTCATTCTCATCAAGGAGGAGGTCAGCGGCCTGAAGGAAAAGTACGGCGACGAGCGGCGAACCGAAATCGTCGAGGGCGGGGAGGTGCAATTTCGTGAGGAGGACCTTATCGCGCACCAGAGGATGGTGGTGACGCTGAGCAGCCGGGGCTATGTGAAACGGGTTCCCGCCCACCTTTACACCCCGCAGCACCGCGGCGGCAAAGGGATTATCGGGATGATAACCAGAGAGGGCGACCCCGTGCGACTGCTCACCGTGGCCGATACCCACGATGTCATTTTCTTTTTCACCAACCGGGGCAAGGTGTACAGCCTGAAGTGCCATGAGACGCCGGTGGACAGCTCCCGTATCGCGCGGGGTACGGCCGTGGTCAACCTGTTCCCGGTTGCCGATGGCGAAGTGGTGACGGCGATAGTGGCGGTGACCGAGTTTACGCCGGAGACTTTCCTTCTCATGGCCACGGTTAAAGGGGAAATAAAGAAGACATCTGTGGACAAATTCGCGGCGGTGCGCAGCAGCGGGCTCATTGCCATGGACTTGGCCGGGGGCGATGAGCAGGTAGATGCCTGCCTGGCTACGGATAAAGACGAGGTTATCCTGGTCACGGATACCGGGCAGTCCATCAAATTTACCGTGGCGAGCTTGCGGGCGAGTTCCCGGGTCAGCGGTGGTGTGCGTGCTATTCGCCTTGCCTCCGGCGACCGTGTCGTCAGCATGGACCGCGCCGATGCCGAGGCATGCCTCCTGGTCGTGACCAGCGGCGGCTTCGGCAAGCTGACGCTGCTGAAGCAGTATCCGCGTCAGCACCGCGCAGGCAGCGGGGTCAGGACCTTTAAAGTTACCGAGAAGACCGGCAGCATCGCGGCGGCTAAAGTGGTCGCCTTTCAGGACCAGGTGATGATTATATCGGCCAACGGCATTGTCACCCGCACCCCGGTAAAGGAAAAGGACCCCAGGCAGGGCATCACCCTGCAGGGCAGGAGTACCCAGGGGGTCAGGTTGATGATACTGGAGGCCGGGGACGAGGTGGTGGCGGTGGCTACCTCTGGTGGAGAAAAGGAAAAGAGCAAGGACAAGCCGGAGAAAAAACCGGAAAAGAAGAAAGAAAAGAAGAAGGAAAAGAGGGGTAAGAAATGAGCGTGACGGGCATTTCTCTGGCCGGGAAAGTAGCGGTTGTTACCGGCAGTTCTCGCGGCATAGGCAAAGGGATTGCCCTCATGTTTGCCGGGGCAGGGGCGGACGTGGTGGTCTGTAGCCGAAACCTTGATGGCAAGCTGGAGCTGGCGGCTGACGAGGTTCGGCAACTGGGGAGACGCTCTCTGGCCGTCACGGTCGATGTCAACCGGCAGGCGGACATCGATAACCTGATGAAGCAAACAATGGACGGATTCGGTGCCATTGATATTTTGGTGAACAACGCCGCGGCCGTGGTCAGGGCGCCTGTAATGGAGCAAAGCGAGGAGGACTGGGACAAGGTACTTGACACCAACCTGAAAAGTTACTTCTTCTGCTCGCGGGCGGTGTGCAGGGTAATGATAGAGCAGAAGCGGGGTAATATCATCAATATTTCTTCGGTGCGGGGCATTGAGGCTACCCCGGGAAGGGCCAGCTACAGCGTTGCCAAGGCGGGGGTCATCATGCTTACCAGGGTGCTGGCTCTGGAATTCGTCCAGTATAATATACGGGTGAACGCCATTGCTCCTGGCTGGATTATGACGGAGCTTACCGCGCCGCAGTGGCAGGACCCCAAAATCCGCAAGGAGATTGACGCGACGATACCGATGGGCCGCTGGGCTGCGGTGGACGAGATGGCCAGCGTGGCCCTGTTCCTGGCCTCAGATATGTCCAGCTACATGACCGGGCAAACCCTGGCGGCGGATGGCGGCATCACTGCCGCCTAACTTCTCGCTTTGGATTTTAACCGGCAGTCCGGATGCCAGCGCTGCACTCCGCACGAGTAACAGTCGCCAAAACGACAGTCCGGCGTTTCTTTGCCCTCCGTTGCGGAGCGGAATTCCTTCTTCAAAAAGGCGGTTGAAACCCCGGGGTCGATATGCGCCCAGGGAAGCAGTTCATCGAGGGAACGCTCGCGGCGCGCGTAGAAGGCGGGGTCAAGGTCGCTCTCGCCGAGAGCACGCTGCCAGTTCTCGTAATGGAAATGTTCGTTCCAGGCGTCGAATTTGGAGCCGAGTTTCCAGGCACGGCGGATTACCGCACCCAGACGCCGGTCGCCGCGTGATATAACGGCTTCCAGAAGGCTTGCCTTCGGGTCCTGCCAGGACAGCTTTGCTCCCAGCCGCCGCAGCCCCTGCCTTAAAATTTCCTGTTTTTTGTTTAACTGAGCCTCGTCTTCCTGGGCTACCCACTGGAAAGGGGTATGTGGCTTGGGCACGAAAGTGGCTGCGCTGACCCTGAGGCCCGGTAACTTTCCCTTCACCTGTTTTCCCACGGTACGGATTTTTTCCACCAGCCGGCCAATATCATCGCTATCTTCGGCGGTCTCGGTGGGCAGGCCCAGCATGAAGTACAGTTTCATGCCCGTCCAGCCCCGCTCAAAGGCGGTGGCGGCCGTTTCCAGCATGTCATCTTCCGGTATGTTTTTGTTGATGACCCGGCGCAGGCGCTCGCTGCCGGCTTCAGGGGCAAAGGTCAATCCCGTCCGGCTGCGGGCAGGGAGCGTGCCCATCAAGCGGACGGAAGAACGGCTGATGCGCAGGCTGGGCAGCGAGAGGGCGAGGTTCGGGTGCTGGGCGGCCAGAGCGGCGCCCAGCTCATCGATGCCGGCATAGTCGCTGCTGCTCAGCGAGACCAGGGATATTACGTCGTAGCCGCAGTGTCCGATGATTTCTGCCGCTGCCTTGAGCACTTCTTCCCGTGGGCGCTCCCGTACCGGGCGGTAGATAATGCCGGCCTGGCAGAAGCGGCAGCCGCGACTGCACCCCCGCTGTATCTCTATGGCGCCGCGGTCGTGCACGACCTCGATGTACGGGACAACAGGGCTTGTCGCCGGAGGTGGCAGATTGGTTATGATGCGCCGCTGGATGCGGGGTTTCGCTTCCGG
Source organism: Dehalococcoidia bacterium (assembly GCA_030613665.1). Lineage (GTDB taxonomy): Bacteria > Chloroflexota > Dehalococcoidia > Dehalococcoidales > RBG-16-60-22 > E44-bin89. Next base: position 2,143 of record JAUWLN010000065.1, on the reverse strand, counting down.
TGCGTTCGGCGTGAAGCTCTTCAAACGGCCATCAGCCTGATATTCAACGTCATACAGGCCGGGAACATAGATGCCTGGAATGGCGGCCGCCTGCCGCAGGAAGTCGCTCTTTCGGGTGCCGCCCGCCTTCTTCCATTCGCGGTAGGCATCCAGGAGCTCAAGGCTTACCTCTTCGCCGTCACCGATGACAAAGAGGTCGATGAAGTCGGCCATCGGCTCCGGATTCAGCACGCAGCCGCCCCCGGCGATGACCAGCGGATGGCTCTCATCCCTTTCCGCGGCGAGGACGGGGATATGGGCCAGGTCGAGAATATTCAGTACGTTGGTATAGGTGAGCTCATAGCCGAGGGAGAAGCCGATGATATCAAAATCCCGGAGCGGGCGCCTGGATTCGAGGCTGAAGAGGGGGATACCCCTTTCCCTCAGGGCGGCTTCCATATCCACCCAGGGAGCAAAGGCGCGCTCGGCAAGCACATCTGTCTGGCGGTTGAAAAGTTCGTAGAGTACGGGCAGGGCGATATTGGACATCCCGATTTCATAGACATCGGGATAGCTGAGGGCGATTTTTATCGGCGTGCTGTCCCAGTCCTTGACAATGCTGTTCCACTCGCCGCCCGTATAGCGTCCCGGCCTGGTCACCTTGAGCAGTATGTCATCCAGATTGGTCAAGTAGTTCCTCCACGCCGTTAACGATATACGACTTTATCTTAACAGAGGGGATAAAATCAATAAAGAGAGGGGAAGCCTCTCTTTAATCTGGGTTAGCTTTCATCGCAAAGTAAGTTGGCAGTTTGTTTTCTACCTCACCCCCTTAATCCCCCTCTCCTTACGAGGGGTCAAAGGAGAGGGGGAAATTAATTAAAAGGGGCTTGCGCCCCTCTTGGACTCCCCGTTGGGTAGGGTGGTGGAGTTAAAAACTGGGGGATAAGCCACAGATGATGCTGGGCGGCTTGGGTGGGAATAGATATCATAGAAAAGGGGTGGGGAAAAAGGAGAGGGGGTTTTTAAGCCCCCTCTTTTATCCATATTAGCCTTACTTAAACTCCCTTTAAACCTCTCTAAACTCGCCTTCCACGGCGCCTTCGCCTTCATCGCCGCCTTCTCCGCCACCGCCTTCCTGTTCCGGAGGGGCCTCGCCTTCTGGTGGCGGGGGCTGCTGCTGGTATACCGCGGCGCCGACTTTCTGCATCATCTCGTTTAGCTCCTGGCTTGCCTTCTGGATGGCCGCAACGTCGGAGCCCTGTAGCGCCGAGCGCACTTCGGAAATCTTGGCTTCCACCTCCTGGTTCAGCTCGGCCGGTATCTTGTCTTTGTTGTCGCGGAGGGTCTTCTCGGCGGTATAGGCGAGGGTATCGGCCATGTTGCGTGCTTCCACTTCCTCGCGTCGCTTGTTGTCTTCCGCCGCGTGCATTTCCGCGTCTTTCTGCATCTCGTCTATTTCTTCCTTCTTCAGGCCGCTGGAGGCGGTGATGGTTATCTTTTGCTCCCGGCCGGTGCCCTTGTCCATCGCCTTCACATTGAGGATACCGTTGGCATCAATGTCGAACGTGACCTCAATCTGGGGTAGGCCGCGCGGTGCCGGCAGGATGCCATCAAGGATAAAGCGACCCAGCGTGCGGTTGTCAGCGGACATCGGCCGTTCACCCTGGAGAACGTGGATATCAACGCTCGGCTGGCTGTCCGCGGCGGTGCTGAAAATCTGGCTCTTGGAGGTGGGGATGGTGGTGTTGCGCGGAATGAGAGAGGTGGCCACACCGCCCAGGGTCTCGATGCCCAGGGTCAGCGGGGTAACGTCAAGCAGCAGGACTTCTTTCACCTCACCTTTGAGCACACCGGCCTGAATCGCAGCACCGATGGCCACGACCTCATCCGGATTCACCCCCTTATGCGGTTCCTTGTCGAAGAACTGCTTCACCTTTTCCTGCACCAGGGGCATTCGGGTCTGCCCGCCGACGAGGATGACCTCGTTGACCTGAGACGTGGTCTTGCCGGCGTCTTCCATTGCCTGTTTGCACGGTCTCAGGGTTTTCTCGACAAGGTCCATAACCAGTTGCTCCAGCTTGGCCCGCGTAAGCGTATAGTTAAGGTGTTTCGGGCCGCTGGCGTCTGCGGTAACGAAGGGCAGGTTGATTTCTGTCTGCTG
>JAUWLN010000055.1 GCA_030613665.1 Dehalococcoidia bacterium | reverse complement strand
CGGGCCAGCGCCGCCGGGATGGTGAGCAGAGCAATGACCAGGATGATGCCGACCACCCTTATCAGGACGACCACGGTCAGGGCTATCAGGCAGAGCAGGAGAAGATACAGTTTTTCAGTGGGCACACCTGATACGGTGCTGAATTCTTCATCGAAAGAAAGGTACAGGAATCCCTTGTAGAGCAAGGCGACGACCACGATGATTACCACGTCAAGGACGAGCATCAGCATTAAATCGAAGAACGGTACCGTCAGGATGTTGCCGAAGAGGTAGCTGAAAAGGTCGGGAGCGTATCCCGGCGCCAGGCCGATGAAAATTATGCCCAGTGCCATCCCCATTGCCCACAGGATACCGATGGCGGTGTCCTCGGGCAGCCGGGCCCGTCTGGTTACCAGACCGATGCCGAGCGATGAGGCGATGGCGAAGACCATTGCCCCCAGCACCGGATTTATGCCCACCAGGTACCCCAGCCCGATACCGCCGAAAGAGGCGTGGGCAATGCCGCCGCTGATAAAAACGATCTTCTTGACCACCACGTAGACACCGACAATGCCGCAGGCGATGGCTGCCAGGAAGCCGGCCAGCAGGGCATTCTGCATGAACTGATACTGAAGTGCGTCGAGCATGGCTTAATGTTTCCTCAGTACCCGGTGAGGCACGGTGCCGTGGGCGATGAGCTGGACCGGACAGCGGTATGTCTTCTCCAGCTCTTCCGCCGATACCTCTTTGGAGCCATGATAAAACAGCTGGTGGTTCAGGCAGGCAATCTCACTTACATAAATGGAGACCGCGCTAACATCATGGGACACCAGGACAATAGCCATGCTATCCTTTAATTTGTCCAGCAGCTCGTAGAAATCAGCCTGCATACTCGTGTCAATGCTGGCGGTGGGCTCGTCAAGTAGCAGTAATTTCGGATTTGTCGCCAGGGCGCGGGCAATGAAGACGCGCTGCTGCTCGCCACCGGAAAGTTTGCCAATCTGCCGGTCTTTGTAGTTAAGCATCTCCACGGTCTCCAGAGCTTCGAGGGCTGCTTTTCTGTCTTCCTCGCGGTGACGTTGTATAAGACCGGACCTGTTATAGCGGCCCATAAGGACCACTTCTAATACACTGATGGGAAAATCGTGGTCGAAGAGGTTGAACTGTGAAATGTAGCCGATGTGTTTCCTTCCCCGCTCCGGCGGCATGCCCAGCACGGTGACTTTACCCCGGGTTGGTTTTATCAGCCCCAGGATTACTTTGAGCAGCGTGGTCTTGCCGCCGCCGTTGGGCCCGATGATGCCGAGAAAGTCGTTTGATTCTATGGAAAGGTTTATCGCTTCCAGTACCGGGATGCTGTCATAGTACACCCAGACATCCTCCAGCCTTACCAGTTCTTTAGCCGTCATTTTCTGCTCACCACGTAGCCCGTCCGGATATAATTATTAAGCAATTTTAGCTTAACGTCAACCGTCTTAAGTGTTCTGGGAGAACCCATCATAAGATGTCAACTTTTTGAATGTGGTTTGAGCCAGATGGGTGTTCTGGCGCCAGCTGTGGCGTCATAGTTAGGCAGATAAGGCTTGATGTCAATAACCGGGGTACCATCAAGAGCATCCAGGCCTGAGACGGTAAGCAAATTGACCTCCCTTTTTAGCAATCTCACCGTAGTCTCTCCGATTGGATTGGGCCTTTTGGGAGCGCGGCTGGCGAAAAGCCCCACGAGCGGGCGGTTCGGGTCGTGCCTGGGGCGGATTTTCAAGAGTAGAGGTTTGTTGGCCAGTCTATCCATCCAGAAAAGGACAATGATGTGGGAGAATTCATCCAGATTATCGAGCGCCTCCGTCAGTTCGGGTTCGATTTCAATGCGGGACACTACGTTATCCCAGTCGTAAGGCGGCTTGGGCGGTTTCCGGACCGTGTTCCTTACGGTGCCGATGGGCTTTAGGTTAATGTCGGACTTCTGCCTTTCTATTTCCAGCCACCTCTCGCGTGACTTCCATAATGAGAAGGGCTGCACTTAACGGCAGCCCCGATAATTTATACTGTCCGTGCTTATTCCAGCGGCGTCAGTGTCAGCAGCTTTTTGGCTATCTTGGGGTATTTGGCAATGAAGAGCAGTTCATCTTCAACCAGCGGTTTCTGCGCTTCGACGTTGGCATAGCGGGCAAGTTCCAGAATCTCGGCGGCTTCCTCTCGACTGTTGAAGTGAACCTCTATTTTGCCCATTATGTGACTGAAGCCGGAAATACCACTGTACTGTCCGGCGATAATTTCCCGCCCCGTTTCTACAGTTACCGGGTCGCCGCGCCCCAGCTCCCCAAAGCCGTAGAGTTCGTAGTTCTCCGGGTCTTTCAGCACGCCGGCGGCGTGAATGCCGGAGGCGTGGGCAAAGGCATTCGCCCCGACTCCGGGCTGGTTCATCGGAATGTCAACGCCAAAAGCATAGCTGGCGAACTTGGCTATCTTGAACGATTTGGAGAGGTCAATCGGCTGACCCAACTGATACTGCCCAGCGAATTGCTTTGATTTAATTAAAGCCAGAATTACCGCTACCAGGTCAGCGTTGCCGGCCCTTTCTCCCATGCCGTTCACAGTGGTGTTGATGTACGTATCCTGGCCGCCGTCAATAGCGCCTTTTGCCCCGGCCAGAGAATTGGCCACCGCCATCCCCAGGTCGCCATGGCAGTGAATTTCAATGGGCATGCCGGTGTTTTCCGCCAGAATTTTGGTGGTCTCGTAAATGGTGAACGGGTTGTCGTAGCCAAGAGTGTCGCAGTACCTGAGGCGGTCGGCCCCATGCTCTTTAGCTGCCAGGCCGAACCTGGTGAGGAATTTGATGTCGGTTCTCGATGCGTCTTCGGCATTCACCCCCACCGTCTCGGCCCCCAATGCTCTGGCCGCGTCTAAGGCATCGGTCATATCATGGATGATGTCTTCGTGCTGCTTCCTGCCCTGGAATTTTCCGTTTATCATCTGGGCTGATGTGGAGATGGAAAGGTTCAGGTGTTTGATATCCGGTACCAGTCTGAATGATGTCTCAATGTCGCTGGCGATGGCCCTGACCCAGCCTTCCAGTCGAATTGGCTGCAGGACTCCCATCTCTGCCAGCTCGATATTCGCCTGGAGGTACATGGTTTCATGCCTGGTGGTGGGAAAACCGAATTCCGATTGAAAAACGCCCATCTCATTCAGGTAAAGGTTCATCAGCGTTTTTTCCAGCTTGGACAGGCCAAGCTTGGCGGTCTGCACCCCATCGCGGTTGGTTACGTCAATAAAATAAATCTTCGGCATCTGGCTATTCACCTTTGGGAAATGTTGGTGGCTGGTTTTCCGGTCGGGTCAGGATTGAATATCCGATTATAGCACGGATTGCTTGATACAGGCAAGCGTGTCAGTAGAGTGTACTGATGGTGAGTTTGACACTCGTAAAGTGGAATGCTACATTAAAAACGGGAGTAATTGCGGAATCAGGCCGGGTCCAGCCCTGACCTGTTCATTTCGCCTGACCGGGTACATCCATGAATGTGGGTATGTGCAAGATAAACCTCCGCCTGCCGGAAAATATGTCTCTTAAAGGCAAACGGCAGGTGCTGAAATCGATAATCGGTCGTGTCCGAAACAAGTTCAATGTCTCCGTGGCGGAAGTGGGCAACCACGACCGCTGGCAGCTGGCGACCATCGGTATCTGCTGCGTCAGCAATGAAAATCGACACGCCAACGAAATGCTGTCCAGGGTCGTTGATTTCGTGATTAACAGTCGGTTTGAGGTCGAAATTCTCGATTACGAAATCGAGATACTGCCTGTCTAGTAAAGGGGGTCGCGTTGGATACCCTGGCCTTCCTGCATCATCTTCAGTCCCAGTCTACCTTTGCCGGCCAGATAGCTCATGTGGAGCACATCCGCGCCCGCCGCGCGGAGTATGCTGACCTTGAACTGCCGTTAACCCCGGAACTTCTGAACCGACTACAGTCTCAGGGGTTATTTCCTCTCTATGCGCACCAGGCGGAAGCGGTCAACAGGATAAGAGCCGGGCGGAACGTCATGGTGGCTACTTCCAGCGCCAGCGGCAAGACCCTCTGTTACAACATTGCGGTGGCCGAGGCGCTTCTGGCAGACCAGATGAGCCGTGCTATATATCTCTTTCCGACAAAGGCGCTGGCGCAGGACCAGCTGCGCGCTTTACATAAATTATTCACCCCCGACCTTTTCCAGGCGGAGGAACTGGACACATTTGATGGCGATACGCCAAAAGGAGAGCGGGCTGAAATCAGAAAACATGCCCGGGTAATCCTGAGTAATCCAGATATGCTTCATCTGGGCATTTTGCCCAATCATCAGTACTGGTCGAGGCTGCTGCGTCATTTGAAATACGTGGTGGTAGATGAAGCTCATACCTATCGCGGTGTCTTCGGTTCACACGTGGCCGGGGTGCTGCGCCGACTGCGCCGTCTGTGTCGACTCTACGGCTCTGAGCCACAGTTCATCTGCTGCTCGGCGACCATTGCCAATCCTGGTGAACATGCCGAGCAGCTGGTCGGGCTGCCCTTCGAGGTGGTTGACCGTGACGGCTCGCCCAACGGCGGCAAAGAGTTTGTTTTCTGGAACCCGCCGCTGATTGATGAGGCGAAGAGCGTGCGCCGAAGCGCCAACAGTGAGGCCACTCATCTGTTCACCGAACTGGTAAGCCAAAACATCCGCACGCTGACCTTTGCCCGCACCCGCCGCCTTACCGAACTGATTTACATCTACTCCAAGGAAAGGCTGTCCGAGATAAGTATCGGCCGGCCGCCGCAGATAATGCCGTACCGCGCTGGCTATCTTCCGGAAGAACGCCGCAAGATTGAGCGGGAGCTATTCAGCGGACAGCTCGCGGGTGTGGTGGCGACGAATGCACTGGAGCTGGGGATAGATATCGGTGACCTTGACGCGACGGTGCTGGCGGGCTATCCGGGCACCATCGCCAGCACCTGGCAGCAGGCCGGCCGCAGTGGGCGGAGCCAGGAACAGTCGATGAGCTTCCTGGTGGCGGTGAACAACCCGCTGGATCAGTATTTTATGCGGCACCCGGATTCGTTCTTCGGGAAAAATTTCGAAAATGCGCTGGTTAATCCGGGCAACCCCTATATTCTACGTGCTCACCTGCTGTGCGCCGCGTGGGAATGCCCGCTCGATAGCGGTGATGAGCAAATATTTGGCTCCGCCTTTACCCAGGAAAGGGACATGCTATCGGAACAGGGTGTCCTCAGGGAGCGCAACCGGAGGTGGTATCTGTCCCCGGCGATTGCCTACCCGGCGCAGGCGGTAAATATTCGTTCCACATCGGGAAAGAGTTTTGACGTGGTGGATATGTCAACGGACTCACTGCTGGAGACGGTAGAGGCCAGCGTGGCTTTCTTTCAGGTGCACCCGGGCGCCATCTATCTCCATCAGGGAGAGTCTTATCTGGTCAAAGAGCTGGACCTGAACAACCGCACTGCCTACGCCGTACCGGCGGATGCCAATTACTACACGCAGACAAAGGAAATCGAAGATTTACATATCGTGAAGGTGCTGGATAATAAAAAAGTTGGGAAGGTGAACCTGTACCTGGGGGAGGTCGAGGTTACCAACCATGTGGTGGGTTTCAAAAAGAAAGCGCAGTATACCGAAGAGGTAATCGGTGAGGAGCCGCTCGACCTGCCGCCGCAGACCTTCGCCACTATCGGACTGTGGTTTGACCTGCCGGATGGGGCTGAATCTCGTCTTGAAGAGGCGGGGCTAGATTTTGCCGGCGGGCTGCATGCTGTGGAGCACGCGGCCATCGGTATCCTGCCGCTGTTTGCCATGTGCGACCGCAATGATATTGGCGGCGTGTCCACGCCGCTGCACCCAGACACCGGGCGACCCCAGATATTCATCTATGATGCCTACCCCGGCGGCATCGGCATCACCGAGAAGGGTTTTGACATCATCACCGAATTATGGCAAGCTACAATTAAGACGATTAACGAGTGTCCCTGTCAGGACGGCTGCCCGAGCTGTATCCAATCGCCCAAGTGCGGCAATAACAATCAGCCTCTGGATAAGAAGGCGGCGCAGGTTTTACTGGAAGAATTGCTCGCTTAACGGATTTTCTTGATCTTAAATTCTCGGGAAGAGGTGAGATAGATAGCCAGCTTTGTGTCGCAGGCGCTGAAGCGCAGCCGGGAGACCTGGTTCTCCCGGGCCATGCACCTCTTTGACCGCGCCACGGTTGACGATGAGGTATGGGATGAGCTTGAGGAACTGCTCATTGGTGCGGATGTGGGCGTTAATACTGCGGGAAAGTTAATCGGGGCGGTAAGGGAAAAGGCGGATAAAGAGAAATTGAACCAGGGCACACTAGTACGGGACGCCTTGAAAGCGGAGATGGCCAGTATTTTGAAAATTGCGGCTCAAGGAGAGCCGGCTGTTCCGGCGTCGCCGAATGTTTCTCTCTTTGTCGGTGTCAACGGCGGTGGTAAGACAACGTCTGTAGCCAAATACGCCTGTCGATTGCAGAAAGAGGGCAAACGTGTGCTGCTGGTGGCGGCGGATACCTTCCGGGCGGCGGCCATTGACCAGTTGAGAAAGTGGGGCGAGCGGATTGAGGTGGATGTCATCGCCCACCAGCCGGGGGCCGACCCCGGAGCGGTGGTCTATGATGCCCTGCAGGCGGCGGGCAGCCGTCAGGTCGATGAAGTCGTCATTGACACTGCGGGCCGCCTGCACACCAAGTATAACCTGATGGAGGAGCTGAAAAAGATAAAGCGGGTCGCTGCCAAAATAGACGATACAGCCCCGCACGAGGTAGTTCTGGTCATCGACGCCGCCACCGGACAGAACGGTTTAACTCAGGCCAGGTATTTCACCGATGCGCTGGGAGTCACCGGTATTTTTCTGGCCAAACTGGACGGCACCGCCAGGGGTGGTATCGTGCTGGCCATCTGCGATGAACTGCAGATACCGATTAAATACATCGGCACTGGAGAGAAACTGGAGGATATAGCCGAGTTTGAGGCCGAAGCTTTTGTGGAAGCTCTCTGTGCATAAATAAGGAATTGACTGATGATAACCATAAGCATTGACCCGGTCGCTTTCACCATCGGAGCGATTGAAATCAGGTGGTACGGGATTTTCATCGCCCTGGCGATTCTCACCGTTGTTCTGTGGACGGTCTGGCAGGTGAAGAGGGGTGCCGGAGTTTCCTATGATACCGTGTTCACGGCTGCCCTGGTGGGCATCCCGTCTGGCATCGTGCTGGCTCGTCTGCTGCACGTGGTTGATAACTGGGAATACTATGGACATCGTCCGGGGGAGATAATCGGCGGTGGGGGGCTGCCTGCTTTCGGCGGTGTGCTGGGTGCCGCCATCGGTGTCTGGGTTTACAGCCGGCTCAGCAAGGGTAATTACGGATACCTCGTCGATGTGATAGCCCCGGGCATAATCCTGTCACAGGCCGTTGGCAGGGTGGGCTGCCTGCTCAATGGCTGCTGTTACGGACTGGAAACTCTGCTGCCGTGGGGCATTGTCTATACTCATCCCGACAGTTTCTGCCCGGTCGGGACATCAGTGCACCCGGCGCAGGTATATGAGATTATCTGGAACCTTATCGTTTTCGGTGTACTGGTCAAATTGAAAGGGCATCTCAAGCCTGACGGGTCTCTCTTCATGCTTTACCTCAGCCTGTACTCGGTATACCGCCTGGGCACTGATTTCCTGCGTGATGGAACCCCGTTCCTCTTTGGACTGCACCAGGCACAGGTTATCGCTATCGTTGTTCTGGCGATTTGTATCCCGCAACTAGTTCTCAGAACGAGGTGGGTGAGGGCAGATAAATAATGCCTTCGCCCGGGCGCCCGCGGATATTCTACGGATGGTGGATTGTCGCTGCCTGTTTCACCATCGCCATGTATGTGAGCGGTGCGGTTTTCTACGGCTTCACCGCTATTTTTGAGCCGATAGCCGAAGAGTTCGGCTGGAGTTACACTTCAATTTCAATAGCCGCTTCCATACGCGGGCTGGAAGCCGGCCTGCTGGCCCCGGTTGCCGGTATAATAGTCGACCGCTGGGGGCCACGGAGACTCGTCTTCGGCGGCGTAATCTGTATCGGACTCGGACTGCTGCTGCTCAGCCAGGTACACTCCATTGGCATGTTTTATCTTGCCTTTATCCTGATGTCGCTGGGAATCAGCAGCTGCGGTATCTCGGTGACCGTAACCACAGTGGCCAACTGGTTCCGCCGCAGGGTGGGCCTGGCTACCGGCATCACGATATGCGGTTATGGTGCCGCCGGCTTGTTGGTGCCCCTGATGGTACGGATGGTTGACGTCTTTGACTGGCGGGCGGCGATAGCGATTATGGGTGCCGGAATGTTCATCATCGGGTTACCGCTCTCAACGCTCCTGCGGCATAAACCCGAACAGTACGGCTATCTGCCCGACGGGGAAGAAAGCAGCCGGGTGGTCTTTGACGGAAGTTCCATGAAACTGCCAGCCAGGGAAATAAGCATCACTGTCAGGCAGGCAATGAAGACCCGTGTCTTCTGGATTATTTTGCTGGCGGTGATGCCTCAGTTCATGGTGATGCCGGCGGTGATAACACACGTGATGCCGTACCTGAGCAGCATAGGCATCACCCGGACAATGTCAGGCTTGGTGGCCACCGCTATCCCGCTGCTGAGCATCGGCGGGCGCCTTGGTTTCGGCTGGTTTTCGGACAGGTACGCGGCCAAGCGAATGGCGGCATTCGCGCTCACCATGCTTACGCTCGGGCTGGTCTGTTTCGAGTTCGTCTCTCCGGGCTGGACGTGGTTGCTGGCGCCGTTTCTGGTTCTTGTGGGCTTTGGATACGGGGGCATTAATACCATGGTTGGCGTACTGCTGCGGGGGCACTTCGGACGGGGCAATTTCGGCACCATTATGGGTTTCGCCTGGGGTATTCTGATGCTTGGCACCATGGCCGGACCGCCTATAGCTGGCTGGGTATTTGACACCTGGGGGAGCTATCAGGGTACGTGGGTGGCAATGGCGGGCACGACTTTTGTCGGTGCCATCATCATGGCCATATCACCTAGAGCTACTATGGAGCCGATAACATAGGCACAGACAACAGCAATTATGATGAGCGCTATCGGATTTGGCATCTGGCTAACCGTTTCCTTTAAGGTTGACCTGCCGGTGCGAAATCCATAATATTAAGCCTGAGCGTCTCCTTGCCACGCCAGCGGTCTATTTCCAGATTATAGACGATGTCAAGGGCGGGCGCGACATCTGTCAGGTAACTGCCCAGCCGGAAAGCGACGCCGTCCCATCTGGTACCTCCCTGTCCGAGTTTGAAACGCAGGTGTTCGCCGCCATTGCCCATGGTGCGGCAGTCCATAACTTCAACGTGTCGGCTGAGGTAGGCGGGTAACGGATTGCCGCGACCAAAAGGTGCCAGTTGCTGTGTCATCTGGAAGGTGTCCCCACCCAGGTCGGGCAGGGCAACCTCGGCGTCAATATCACTGGTGGGGCGCAGATCAACCCCTCTGACCTGGTCAGCGGCCTGGCTCAGAAGTGTTTCCTCAAGCCGGGGGAGATTTCGGGTTGGGAGGGTGAAGCCGGCTGCCTGGGAGTGACCGCCGAAATGCGAGAGAAGGTGCCGGCTCTCCGTCAGGGCGGCAATGATATTGAACTCCGGGATGCTGCGGCAGCTACCGCTGCTCACTTTTTCACCAATTCTGACAACCAGCGTCGGACGGTAGAATTCATCGGCAAGGCGGCTGGCCACCAGCCCGGCGATGCCGAGAAAATAGTCGCCGTCGCTGGCCACGAGAAGTGGGGAAATGCCTTGTGAGAGCACCTGCTGTCTTGCCCGCGCCACTGTGCTGGCGGTCAGTTTCTGTCGCTCGGCGTTTTTCTGCTCCAGCCATCGTGCCAGTCGGCGGGCCTCAGTGGGGGAGTCGGTCATGAGCAGTTTGTAGCTGGCCATAGCATTTTCCATCCTCCCGGCGGCATTCAGGCGCGGGGCGATAACCCACGATATGCATTCGGCGTCAAGGCTGCCACCGCTCAGCCCTGCCTGTTCGATGAGTGCCCTGATACCCAGGCGCGGGCTGCGGTTCATCTGTATCAGCCCCTCTTTTACCAGATAACGGTTCTCACCCAGCAGCGGTGACATATCGGCGACGGTGCCGAGCGCGACTAAATCCACCAGTTCCTCAAGCCGCCCTCCCCGGCCGACA
>JAUWLN010000194.1 GCA_030613665.1 Dehalococcoidia bacterium | reverse complement strand
CCGTTTGCGTGAAAAAGAGCCTCCTGGTGGTTCGAGCGGTGCGGCACCACCCGTTCCCATCCCGAACACGGAAGTGAACCGCTCCAGCGCAGACGATACTGAGGGGTGACCCCCTTGTGGAAAATATGCCATTGCCAGGAGGTTTCTTGACCTTCGTTCGTGGTTGCTTTACACTATAAATTAAATAATGGTGAGCAGTATAGCTAGGGGGAGAAATGTCAAGCAGATTTGAGAAGTTCTCCGAGCGGGCGCGCCGAGTGCTGACCATCGCCCAGGAAGAAGCTCGCCAGATGAACCATAGTTCTATTGGCACGAAGCACATTCTTCTTGGCCTGTTGCGAGAGGAAGAGGGCGTCGCCGCTAAAATACTGACCAACCTTGGTGTCAGTCTGAATAAAATACGGACGGCGGTGGAATTCAACAGCGACCGTGGCGAAAGACCGGGTACCGGTGAAACCGGGCTCACACCTCGCGCCAAGCGTGTTATTGAACTGGCCATTGATGAAGCCCGACAGCTCAGCCACAATTATATCGGTACGGAACACCTCCTGCTGGGTTTGCTGCGTGAAGGCGAAGGAGTTGCCGCCGGCGTGCTTAACAGCCTCGGGGTTACTCTGGAGCGAGCTCGTTCCGAAACGGCGCAGGTCCTCAGCCAGGGAGTGCCCCGTTCCAAAGCCGGCCGTGGGGCAAGCCGGACCCCAGCCCTCGACCAGCTCGGCGTTGACCTGACCGCTGCCGCCCGCGCCGGTAAACTCGACCCGGTTATCGGACGGACGAAGGAAATCGAGCGGGTTATCCAGATACTCAGCCGCCGCACCAAGAACAATCCCGCGCTTATCGGTGAGCCGGGCGTTGGCAAGACAGCCATTGTGGAAGGTTTGGCACACCGCATCGTTGCCGGTGATGTCCCCGAAACACTGGAGGAGCGCCGCCTCGTCGCCCTGGATATGGGGTCGCTCGTCGCCGGGACAAAATACCGCGGCGAATTCGAAGAGCGGGTCAAGAAAATTATCGAGGAAATAAAAACCGCAGGCAACTGCGTGCTTTTCATTGACGAATTTCATACTATGGTGGGTGCCGGCGCCGCCGAGGGAGCCGTTGACGCGGCAAATATCCTCAAACCTTCGCTGTCGCGCGGTGAACTGCAATGCATTGGCGCCACCACTCTGGATGATTACCGCAAATATGTAGAGCGCGATGCCGCCCTGGAACGCCGCTTTCAGCCGGTGCTGGTAGAAGAACCCACCGTTGAAGAGACCCTTGAAATTCTGCGCGGTGTAAAAGGGCGCTATGAAGACCACCATCGTTTAACAATAAGCGATGAGGCGCTGCACTCTGCATCCACGCTCGCCTCCAGATACATACCTGACCGCTTCCTGCCTGATAAAGCCATTGACCTGATTGATGAAGCGTCCTCCCGGGTAAGGATAAAGCACTATACTATGCCTGCCCCACTCAAGGAAACCAAACAGCTTGCTGATACCAAGCGCAAGGATAAAGATACCGCCCTGGCGGCACAGGAGTACGACCGGGCTGCCGAACTCAGGGAAGAGGAACTGCAGCTTGATGATAAAGCTCGTGCCCTTGAAGAGGCATGGCGGGCGGAGCAAACGCAGGACCAACCGGTAGTGACCGCGGAAAACATCGCTGAAGTGGTTGGCATGTGGACGGGCATACCTGTAGTACAGCTGGCCAGTGATGAAACAGACCGCCTGTTAAATATGGAAGAGGTGATACACCAGCGCATCATCGGGCAGGACGAGGCAATCAATACCATTGCCAAAGCCATCAGGAGAGCCCGGGCGGGACTGAAAGACCCGAGACGACCGATAGGGAATTTTATTTTCCTCGGGCCGACCGGCGTGGGTAAAACAGAACTGGTTCGTGCTCTGGCCGAATTCATGTTCGGCAGCGAGGAAACCCTCATCCGTCTGGATATGTCCGAGTTCATGGAGAAGTTTGCCGTCTCCCGACTGGTTGGTGCTCCTCCCGGCTACGTTGGCTACGAAGAAGGCGGACAGCTGACCGAGGCGGTCAGGCGCAAATCATACTGCTGCATCCTTCTTGACGAGATTGAAAAGGCGCATCCGGATGTATTCAACCTGCTGCTCCAGATTTTTGATGACGGCCACCTGACCGATGCCAAGGGCCGCCGCGTTGATTTCCGCAACAGCATTATTGTCATGACCAGCAACGTTGGCGCCGAAATGATACGGAAAGGTACGGTGCTTGGCTTCACGTCCGGCTCGAACGCGGCAAAGACGCACGAGCAGGCCTACGACAAAATGAAGGAAAACCTGCTCAACGAGATGAAGAAGACCTTCCGTCCCGAGTTTCTTAATCGTATCGATGGAACGATGGTCTTCCACTCACTGAGCAAGGAAGATGTCAGGAAGATTGTTGACCTGATGCTGGTGATAGTCACCAAGCAGCTGGCGGAAATGGGTATCAAGCTGGAAGGGACCGATGCTGCCAAGAACTTCCTGGGCGAGAAGGGTTATGACGAGGCTTACGGGGCCAGACCGTTGCGTCGCGTGATTCAGGATATGGT
>JAUWLN010000166.1 GCA_030613665.1 Dehalococcoidia bacterium | reverse complement strand
TTTTTTATCATTTTTTTAATCCTCCCTACTATTCGCCTTAACAGGGAGGTAATATTCCTAGTCATAGGACACCCCCTGCGAGGCTTTTCGTAGAGGATAACACAGGTGGAAAAGTATTTTCCACCAAAAGAGAACGATACCCACTTCATATGCCTATTGACAAAGGTAATAACTCGGCGTATTTTATTGGGCAAGAACAAATAAGGAGGCAAAAAATGACAAAATGGCTACTTAAGTCTTGGTGCCGAGCTGATTTTTTCATCTGTGGTGCTGGTTTGATTGGGAACGTGCTTCTACTCATTGGTTTGGTGACTGCGGCTGTGAATACAAGTATTGCTGGCTTCACTCCGATTATCTGGATATTACTGGCCTTCATTCTCTATATGACCATGATTTTTTCTGTTGTACTTCGCATCATGACACGTTTGGAATCCAATCAATAGCCCCTGACATCATTTTGGCACTGATTTAAAGAAAGACACCAATGAGATGGCTTTGTCAACTTGTATGGATTGTCGGACACAAGCATTTCTCCGGACAGAGTTTCGCAAGGCCAGATTCTCAACGTGATGCCCTGCTGAATTGCAGAAATAGCGGTCTATAGCATCTATTTAGAGTTCAGTAATTCTATCACCGTGTTTATATCATTCGTCGGAAGTTCGCACATGTAATCCACGCAAACGTAAGCTGTAGCTTTACCATCAATGCTGGTGTAACCCTCAATGAACGGGGCAACTTTATCGATCTCGGGGGAGCTTTGGTCGGTCGGACGAAGGACTACCACTTTATTGGGTGCAAAGTGGCCATGAATTGTTGCCAGCATCTCTTTCGTGTCGCTGGCCATTGGCTCGCCGACGATAACCACTTCATAGGTTGGGCCAACCGCGAAATCCACGGCTAACATGAGCTGGGTATATCCGAATGGAGACCGCCTGACGGTTTCCGAAAAAGCCTGTCCAATCCGAAGCTGACGCATTCCAGTTCCTCCAGGCGTAACCGGGTACGCTAACTCATAAAATGGGCAAGTATCTGTTCAGTTCGTATTCGGTTACCTGAGTCCGGTACTGGTCCCACTCTGTCTTCTTGTTTTTAATGAAAGCATCGAAGATATGGTCGCCCAGAGCCTTGCGCACTAACTCACTCTTTCCCGTCAGTTGAAGCGCCTCCCAGAGGCTGGCGGGCAGGGTGTCTATACCTCTTTTCTGTCTCTCCTCTTCGCTCATCTCATAGACATTTTCCTCTACCGGCTCCGGGGCCTCATATCCTTTTTCGATACCTTCCAGACCAGCGGCTAGCATCACGCTGAAGGCAAGGTAGGGATTACAGGCAGGGTCGGGCGACCTGAACTCGATACGGGTAGCGTTTTCTTTCCCCGGACGATACTCGGGAACTCGGATAAGGTCGGAACGGTTGCGCCGAGCCCAGGATAGGTAAACCGGGGCTTCATAGCCGGGGACCAGCCGCTTGTAGGAATTTACCCACTGGTTAGCGACGCAGGTAATCTCCGGAGCGTGTTTCAGCAGTCCGGCGATATAGCTCTTGGCTTCTTTGGATAGGTAATAGCTGTCTTTGGCATCGAAGAAAGCGTTACGGTCGCCCTTAAAGAGTGACTGGTGGACGTGCATGCCGCTGCCATTGATGCCGAATACGGGCTTGGGCATGAAGGTGGCATACACACCATGGCTTAGGGCGATTTGCTTCACAACCATGCGGTAGGTCATCACGTTGTCCGCCATGGTCAGGGCATCGGTATATCTCATGTCTATCTCGTGCTGGCTAGCAGCTACTTCGTGATGGGAGTACTCCACGGCGATACCCATTTCTTCCAAGGTCAGGACGGTGTCTCTCCTCAGATCAGTAGCGGTATCCAGGGGAGTCATATCGAAGTAGCCCCCGTAGTCCAGCGGTTCGGTGCCGTTGGTATCCTTGAAATAGAAGTATTCCAGCTCAGGCCCGACATAGAATATATAACCCAGGTCGGTGGCCCGTTTCAGGTTTTTCTTAAGTACATACCTGGGGTCGCCCTCAAAGGGTTCTCCGCCTGGCTTCAGGACATCACAGAACATACGGGCTACGGCGCGGTGCTCTCGCGGTCTCCAGGGGAGTAGCCGGAAGGTATCTGGGTCAGGCATGGCGACCATATCGCTCTCGTCGATACGGGCGAAGCCTTCGATGGAGGAGCCGTCGAAACCCATTCCGTTCTCAAGAGCCCCTTCCAGTTCATCGACGGTGATGGCGAAGCTCTTGAGCGTACCCAGAATATCGGTAAACCACAGCCGGATGAATTTGACATCGTGTTCCTTGGCCATCTTCAGGACATAATCTTTCCCATTTTCTTTGTTCTTGCTAACCATTGTTACCTCCGTTTTTATTCTTGATTGTCTCTAGATTGCGTTTTCGCCGTGCTCACCGGTCCTGACACGCACCGCGTTTTCCACCGACAGAACAAATATCTTACCGTCTCCCATCTCACCGGTTCGGGCATATTTGATGATAGCGTTTACCGTTTTCGCCACATCTTCGTCAAGGACAACAACTTCAATCTTGAGCTTGGGCAGGAAATCAATCCGGTATTCGCCAACTCGCCATTGCAAGGGAATCCCCTTTTGCCGCCCCCGGCCGCTCACCTCGCTGATGGTCATGCCAAAGTAACCGGAACTTTCGACTGCCTTTCTGACTGGCTCCAGTTTTTCTTCCCTGATAATGGCCTCTATTTTCTTCATCGCAGCACACCTCCGTATGCCCTTTCGCCATGCTGCGATATGTCCAGCCCCACCGTTTCCTCCGTGCCACTGACTCTCAGGCCAATGGTAATATCTATCAGCTTGCCCAAAATCATGGTGGCGATGAAGGCAAAGGCCCAGACCGCGGCTACACCAACGAATTGCTTGCCCAGTTGCAGCCAATTCCCCAGCAGTAATCCATCGGCACCAGCTGGGAATAGATATGCCGGTAATTATTGATGAAGCCATCTGGCAAAAAGCCCAGCAGAAGCGTGAACTGGCACGAAGTATGCGATCCAATGTCAAAAAAGGCTGGCTTTTACAGGGGATGTGCGTTTGCGGAAAATGCGGACATCTACTGAAGTGCAGGGAGAACCGGTGGACCGGGGAACGGTACTATGTTTGCCGCGGTCGTTTCAAAGAGAGTCACCCTGATGGCGGCAAACGCTGTGATACGCGATGGATAAATGCCAAGTGGCTGGAGTGGGCGGTATGGGATAAAGTCAAGGAAGTTGTTAACAATCCGGACACGCTGGTTCAGTGTGTGAATAATGCCATGGCTAAGTTTCAGGAAAGCAGAGAGCAGTTAGGGACGGAGACGCTGGATATAGATCGTGAGCTTGCAGCGATAAATAAAAAGGAGGAGCGTCTGGGGATAGCTTTTACCGACGGGGCAATCAAAGAGGAGGTCTACAAATCGAAACTCCGTCAACTGAAAGCACGGGAAGCGATGCTTCTCAAATGCAGGCAGAATA
>JAUWLN010000108.1 GCA_030613665.1 Dehalococcoidia bacterium | reverse complement strand
TTTGATATTAATAGGTACGGAAACCGTAGTTCCAGACGATTATGCCGGCGACAATAACCGCTACCACCAGGGAGATAATTATGGCTGTCCATGGGGTTGGTGCCGGTACCGGTGCGGGCGCAGCCGGGACTGCCGGTGCTGCCCGACAGATTGGCGTGGAGCAGGCTGAGGGTGAATACCTCGCTTTCACCGACGGCGACTGCATTCCCGGCAAGGACTGGTTGAAAAACCTGGTTGCTGGTTTTGGGGAAGGCATAGTCGGTGTTGGCGGCGGAATACAGAACGTCGGCAGGGGGATATGGACTAATTCCATTAACCTGGCCGCGGCCACCTTTCTGGGCAGCGGTCGTTCTGTGCAGGGTGGGGCTTCGTTTTCAGAGCGCTTCGTGAAAAGCATCAGCGGGTGCAACAGCCTGTATCGCAGGAGTGACCTGTTACGGGCTGGCGGCTTTGACCCTGACCTGTCCGGTGCTGATGAAACAGAGCTGAACGCGAGGCTGCTGAAATCGGGCAAGCTGCGTTACGTCAGAGATGCCGCCGTACTTCACGACCACAGCCGCGGATTGAAGGAGTTTGCCAGGAACATGTATCGCTACGGAGGCTGGAGGAAGGAGTGCGGCGTGTGGGACTGGCCGGTGCTGCCGCCGCTGCTGGCGCCACTGCTTCTGCTGACACTGCTCGCCAGCCGCTGGATTCTGGTGGCCATTATCGGATTATATCTGGTTATGGTCGGGCTGCACGGTCTGTATTTTGCCATTAAAGAGAAAAATATCAGGTATCTGATTACCGTTCCGGTCGTCTTTGCCCTTGAGCACCTTTGCTATACCGTCGGGTTCTGGAAAGAGGTGTTTCTGCCGCGTAAAATGCCCGGGCCAGCAGGGGAACAGCCAAAGTGAATGTCCTGATATTGAATCCTCCCTTTAAGGGCAGGTTCTCCAGAACGTCGCGCAGCCCGGCGGTTACTCTCGGCGGGACGATATACTACCCTTTCTGGCTCGCCTATGCCGCCGGAGTCCTGGAGCAAAAAGGTTTTTCAGTCCAGCTCGTTGACGCTCCGGCACAGGGACTTTCCGTTGATGATGTTATTGAACGCATAAAAAATGAGCCTCCGCAGCTCATTGTGGTCGATACCAGCACGCCGAGCATTTACAGCGATGTGAAGGTAGCCGAACAGCTCAGGGAAAAATTCCCCGCCTCGCTCGTGATTCTCGTAGGTACCCACCCCTCGGCACTGCCGGAGGAGACGCTTAAACTGAGTGAAAGAGTGGATGCCATCGCCGTCGGCGAGTATGACTATACCATACGCGACCTCGCCATCTGCCTGGAGAAAAAAGGGGATTTAAGAACAATAGACGGGCTTGTTTTCAGGAAAGATGGTGAAATAGTCCATAACCGGCCCCCGTGCGTTGATTGAGAACGTCGATGAGCTGCCCTTTGTCAGCGAGGTCTACAAGCGGCACCTCGATGTTCGCGACTATTATTTTGCGGCGGCCAACTACCCCATGGCTATGATTATTACCGGTCGCGGTTGCCCGTATAAGTGCTTTTTCTGCGTCTATCCGCAGACTTTTCACAGTTGCCAGTACCGACCGCGCAGCGCTGCCAGCGTGGTCGATGAGTTTCAATGGATAACGGAAAATCTACCCGAAGTTAAGGAAATCGGCATTGAGGATGATACGTTCACCGTTGACCCGGAGAGAACTAAGGAAATATGCCGGCAAATAATCGAGCGGGGGATAAAGGTAAAGTGGTACTGCAACGTGCGGGTCGATCTGGAACTGGAGACGATGCGGCAGATGAAAAAAGCCGGCTGCCGGCTGGTCACCGTCGGGTTTGAGAGCGCCGACCAGGAATCGCTAAACCGGATGCAGAAAGGGATAACGGTGGCGCAGATAAGGCAATTCGTGCGCGATGCCGGAAAGGCAGGGCTGCTGGTTCACGGCTGCTTCATAATAGGCAATCCCGGAGAAACAACGGAGACGATGGCGAAGAGCCTGGAAATGGCCAGGGAATTGAACTGCGATACGATGCAATTTTTCCCGCTGCTCGTTTATCCGGGAACGGAAGCCTATCGATGGGCAAGTGAAAATGGCTACCTTGCTGCCGATAACTTTGCCGATTGGGCAGACGAGGGCGGCATGTACCGCAGCGTGCTCAATATACCAGGACTTCCCGCCGGGGCCGTGGAGGCGTTCTGCCTGCGGGCCAATCGAGAATATTACCTCCGCCCCCGGTACCTGCTGATGAAGCTGAGACAGTTAATTTTCGGGCCGCGGGAAATCACCCGGACCTTAAAAGGGGCACTCACCTATTTCAGGAGACTGCCAAAGAGCTATCGGCCGCGGCAGCGGTGATTTCGAGCTATTGTGGCTTGACCGCTTCCGGTTAAGATATCGCTCCGGTAATATCCTTGACGCTCTTTTTTATATTTTCAATTTTCAGAATCTTTTTCCAGTCGGGCTGGAAAATCTGTCCCATCGCTTGGGTGGCGGCTAATTTGGCGCCGTCGGAAACAGGGGCGCCGGCGAAATCCCACACAATGGCCACCGTGGTACGGATGTGACCGAGAAGGAAGTCAAGTACCGCCTGCTTGGGAAGCCCCATCTTGATAGCCTCTTCCATGGCTTCGTGAATAACCATAAAGCAGGTCAAAGCCAGGGTCTCAACCAGTGCTGGCTCTAGCACTGCCATCTGCTCGGTGGTGATGTGGTGAGCGCGCAGCACGGGGGCAAAGATGATTCGGGCGATTGCCTCTCCCTTGGCGTAGTCTTCTTCCGGGCCGTGGTGCAGTGAACAGACGATGTTCTGATTTGCCTTGACCCCGCCGAACCAGTCGCGCAGCGCCTCCGGGTCCGTTTCCTCGCCAAACATCGGCGGGTGGCAGGGATGGCTGATGAAGTAGCTGATATCTTCTCGCTCCGGTAAAACTCCGGCATACCCCGCTGCCGGGTCCAAGCCCATTACCATGGTGCCGCTCTTGACCTTGGGGACGATGTCGTTGCATATTTTGCCGATGAGCTTATCCGGCAGAGCGAGGATAACAACATCAGCCTGCTGGAGCGCCTCATCCTGCGGTGTCGCCGAAAGACCAAGCTCCGCCAGGTCGGCTTTACCGGCATCGCTTATCTCAACGTACAGTGTTTTATAGTCGGCATTGTCCTTCAGTTTGCCGGCAATACGTAGACCCATCTTACCGCCCGCTCCCATCAATGCAATTGTGCTCATATTGCTGCTCCTTTCTCTTTGTTAAACGCAGATTTGCTCCCGATACGTTTCTATATGCCAAATGTAATGTTAATTTCTTTGCGCGTGCTTGTCAAACGTAGTTATCGGTTGACAAATAAGCGTCTGTTAAATAAATTAAAGAGACCGCATCGCTGATATGGAAAGGAGAACGTGATATGGAATGGGGAATGGCGAATCGTCTGGCACAGTTAATCCAGCCCGATGGGCATACTCTGTTCTTGCCAATTGACCACGGCTACTTCCAGGGACCGACGCGCAAACTGGAAGAGCCGGGTAAGACTATTGAGCCTCTCCTGCCTTATGCTGATGCCCTTTTTGTCACCAGGGGAGTTTTGCGCTCATCGGTTGACCCGAATAATAGCAAGCCGATTATTCTCAGGGTGTCCGGGGGCACCAGCATGGTGGGCAAAGACCTGGCCAATGAAGGGATTACCACGTCGATGGAAGAAGCTATACGGCTTAACGTTTCCGCCGTGGGCATTTCCGTGTTCGTCGGCTCCGATTATGAGAAGGAATCATTGTTGAACCTGGCGAAGCTGGTTGATGACGGCGAAAAATACGGCATCCCGGTAATGGCGGTTACGGCGGTGGGCAAGGAGATGGAAAAAAGGGACGCCCGCTACCTTGCTCTGGCCTGCCGCATCGCTGCTGAGCTGGGCGCGCGGGTGGTCAAGACTTACTGGTGCGAAGACTTTGAAAAGATAACCGGAGGTTGTCCCGTCCCGGTGGTCATGGCGGGCGGCCCCCAGGTTGATACGGAACTGGAAATTTTTGAATTTGTCCATGACGGTATGCAAAAAGGCTCCATCGGGGTGAACCTGGGCCGGAACATCTGGCAGAATGAATTTCCCGTGGCCATGATAAAGGCGATTCGTGCCGTTGTGCACCAGGACGCAACTCCGGAAAAAGCTCAGGAAATATACGATGGCGAAAAAGCCGGCGGGACGAAGAAGTCATGACTGGTGTGGGCAAAGAGAACATGCGCGCGGCCGTGTGGTATAACAACCGGGATATCCGCATTGAAGAGATGCCCGTCCCGAAGATTGGCCCCGGTGAATTGCTCCTGCGGGTGGAAGCCAGTGGCATCTGCGGCAGCGATGTCATGGAGTGGTATCGGCTGGACAAAGCACCATTGATACTGGGGCATGAGATAGGGGCGCAGGTTGTGGAGGTGGGAAGCGGGGTAGAGAATTTAAAAGAAGGGGACCGCGTATCGGCGGCGCACCATGTACCCTGTAATACCTGCTACTACTGCCTGAGGGGCCATCACACAATGTGCGACACGCTGCGAAAGACCAGCTTTTTCCCCGGAGGCTTTGCGGAGTATGTGCGCCTGCCGGCCATAAACGTTGAGCGGGGCGTATTCCGCCTGCCCGATGAGCTTTCTTATGAAGATGCCACGTTTATCGAGCCGCTGGCCTGCGTGCTCCGGGGGCAGAGGGTAGCACGAATGCAGCCGGGCAACAGCGTGCTCGTCATCGGCAGCGGTATTGCCGGACTGCTTCATCTGCAACTGGCTCGAACTCTGGGGGCAAGTCAGGTGGTGGCGACGGACATTAACCAGTTTCGGCTGGATGCGGCAAAACGGTTCGGAGCCGATACCGCCATACATGCGAAAGAAGATTTACCGGCCCGATTGCGCGAGGTCAATGATGGTAATCTGGCCGACCTGGTGATAGTGTGCGCCGGCGCTACCGTGGCGGCCAACCAGGCATTACAATCGGTGGAACGTGGCGGGACAGTCCTGCTCTTCGCGCCCACAGACCCCGGCGTATCCATCCCGATTTCTTTAAACGATGTTTTCTGGCGCACCGATGTCACGCTGACCACCAGCTATGGTGCCTCCCCTTACGATTACCAGACGGCGCTGGACATAATCAGGGCAGGCACTATTCCGGTGCGGCAGATGATTACCCATCGCCTGCCTCTGGCGGAAGCGGGCCCGGGCTTCCATCTGGTTGCTGAAGCCGGCGATTCTATCAAAGTTATCATTGAGCCGCAGAAATAACGAAGGTAAAGCGTAATTATCATCATGGTTCAAGGAGGACAAAAATGAAAGACCTCTTCGATTTAAAGGGCAAGGTAGCGATTGTGACCGGGGGGAACGGGGGCATCGGTCTGGGAATAGCGCGCGGGCTGGCCTCGGCGGGGGCCGACGTGGCTATTGCCGCCCGCAACGATGCCAAAACGGCCGAGGCGGTGAAAGGGCTCCAGGGCGAATTCGGCGTGAAGGCGCTCGGGGTGAAGATGGACGTCAGGGAAGAGGGTCAGGTAAAAGACATGGCGAAAAAGGTGCTGGGTGAGTTCGGGCGGATAGATATCCTGGTTAATAATGCCGGCACCAATATCCGCAAGCTCCCGCAGGAATATGCGGTAGATGAATGGGAAGAAGTGCTGAATGTCAACCTGCGCAGCGCCTTTCTCTGCTCGCAGGCGGTCTATCCGGCGATGAAAGCCGCCGGTGCCGGCAAGATAATCAACATCGGTTCTATGACCTCCATCTTCGGCGCGGCCAAAGTGATGCTTTACTCGACAAGCAAGGGTGGTATTGTGCAGATGGGACGCTGTATGGCAAATGCCTGGGCAAAGGACAACATCCAGGTTAATGCCATTCTTCCCGGTTTCATCGATACTGACCTGACCAGAAAGG
>JAUWLN010000126.1 GCA_030613665.1 Dehalococcoidia bacterium | reverse complement strand
GCTGGAAGGTCGGCCTCCTTTGGATTGACCACCTCCATACCGAATTCTTGGGCAATGTTGATGCGAAACGGGTTTATTTCAGAGATGAGGACGCGGGCTCCTTTCAGTTTGGATTCCAGCGCTACCATGATGCCAATGGGTCCGGCGCCGATGACGACCACGTAGTCTTCCCCGGTAACCTGTCCGATACGGAGGGCGTGTGCGCCCACCGCCGCCGGTTCAATCACCGCCGCCAGCTTGAGGTCGATATCATCCGGCAGGCGGTGCAGTGTTTCCGCCGGCACCGTCCAGCTGCCCTGGAAACAACCCGGCGTGTCCACGCCGAGCACGTTAATCTGATGGCAGACGGTGTAATGACCTGCTTCGCAGGCCGGGCAACGGCCACAGGGAATCAGCGGCCTGACAATCACTTTATCACCGGCCTTGAATTCAGTGACGCCTTCCCCAACTTCGGCAACCGTGCCGGACATTTCGTGGCCGATAACCTGTGGCGTCTTGATGCGGTGGTCCATATGCCCCATATAGATGTGGACATCCGTGCCGCATATGCCGCTGTAGGCGATGTCTATCCGGACCTCTCCGGCCTTTGGCGGCAGGGGTGGGGAATCACCAACGCCGAATCTTTTATTTCCCTGGTAAAATGCTCCTCTCATAGCTGCCACCTCGAATACAATTCAGATTAAAATGTGCACATTAGTATAGCATATTCTCCGGTTTGTCTGGCAATTACCGGATGAATCTAACCGTTATTTAGAGAGCGAGATTACGATAAAGGTTATGCGGTATCAGGTTAGCCAGCAGCGAGGTCGCAGGTGGTGGCGGCGGTCAACCGGGCGATATCTGACGTCCTCAGTTTTACCAGCTTGGACCTGGCGCCGCCGCCGCACCAGACGCAGTCACAGCGCATAACTCTTCGGTCAATGTAGACCGGTATTCGCCTTCTGTGGCCTACTGGAGGAATGCCTCCGGTGGGGTAACCGGTGGCGGCCTTGGCGGCAACATCGGAAGCCAGTCGCACCGACTTCGAACCGGAGCAGCGTTCCAGCTTGTGGCGGCTCACGTCAGTGTCCGCAAGCACTACCGCCAGCAGGGGCCTGGCATCCTGGTCGACGAAAACGATGGACTTGATAATCTCGTTTAAAGAGATGCCACTGGCCTCGGCGGCATGATGGGTGGTTTTCTTTTTCAAAAATTCGAATTCTATCCCGTTGCCGACCAAGAAGGCGGTCAGGTTCATCAAACTGCCCATAACCAGCAATTCTACACAGTGAAGAGGATTTTGGCAATATGTTTCCGGGCTGTGAAACTCGCCTGCGCTTGACAAAGTGTGGTGAGTCTCACTAAACTGCGCTTACCCGATTCTTTTATTAGCAGTTCACAGGAGGTAATCCGATGGCAAAGGCTGATTGCGTGGTTAAGGGAGGCCTGGTCGTCAGCGGGCAGGGGATAACCAGAGCGGACGTTCTGGTGGGCGATGGGATAATTCAGCGGGTGGGCGAAAACCTCGAAGCGCCGAAAACGGTTGATGCTTCCGGGAAGTACGTGTTTCCCGGCATCATTGACGCCCACAACCATCCGGTCTATGCTGACAAAATGGACACCTTTTCCCTGGCGGCGGCCTATGGTGGAGTTACCACCATAATTCCCTTCTTCGGCAATCTGGCGGCGTGGGGCACATCCGGGAAGACCTCGGAAGTAATAAGGAAAATGATTGAGGAAGGGGAGAGGATATCCTATCTTGATTTCGCCATTCACGGGACGTTCGTGGCCGAAGATGACGTCAGGGCGGAAATTCCCAGGCTGATAAAAATGGGGGTGCCTTCCTTCAAAGTGTTTATGACGTACCCCAAAAGGGGCATGATGATGCCCGATGACAAGATGCTGGCAGCTATGGCGGCGGCGGCGGCCGAGGGCGGTCTGGCTATGGTGCACGCCGAGAATGGTTATGCTATAGACTACCTTGTGGAAAAGTTCACGGCTGAGGGCAAAGTTTCCCGGGAGTATTTCATGCCGTCGCAGCCCAATATCCTGGAGGTGGATGCGGTGCGGCGGGCGGCCACCTACGCGGTTCTCACCGACTGCCCTCTTTATTGCGTGCATCTGAGTGCCAGGGAAATGCCTGAGATAATGATGCAGATGAAACAGGAGGGCCGGCGTATATACGGTGAGACCTGTCCGCAATATCTGTCTTTGACCAACCAGGCCGTGCTGGAGAGAGGAGCTCTGGGTAAAGTAGGTCCACCGCTAAGGGAGAAGGAAGACAACGAGGCTATCTGGCGGGGCCTGGCCAGCCATGCCATCGATACGGTGGCCAGCGATTCCTGCGATGTCAAGGCGGAGCAAAAAGAGTGGGGTGGCGCTTCCAAAGATTTCGTCACCGGTCCGGGAGCTAAACCGAGGCCGGATAACATCTTTGAAGCGCGATTTGGCGCTCCATCTGTGGAGCCGATGCTTCAGGTGATATACCACGATGGCGTGAATGAAGGGCGCATCACCCTGACGCGCCTGGTACAGGCGATGTGCGAAAACCCGGCCAAGATATTCGGCCTCTATCCGAAAAAAGGTATTCTTCAGGAAGGTTCCGATGCTGATATAGTTGTTTTTGACCCGGCGGTGCCGCATACCATAAGCGTGGATGGAATGCACGGGAATGCCGACTTCACCCTCTTCGAAGGCAAGCAGGTAACGGGCGCTGCGGTATTCTCCATGCAGCGCGGTGAGGTGCTCATCGAAAACGGGCAGTTCAGGCGGAAACAGGGGAGTGCCAGGTTTCTACCCGGAAACCGTGACCTGGCTGCTTATGCTAAGAAAGGATACCCCGTGGTATAAGCTGTCTGTAATAACACGGCGGTTACAGCTCTGGCGGTTAAATTTCACAGGGCCCTGGTATAGATATTCTTAACATCCTCTTCGGTCATGTTTCTGGGATTGGGCACGAAGAGGCGACTTATTTTCATGCCTCCTTCTGTGAGTTCCGGGATATCGGCTTCGGTGGCGCCGTAATCGCTCAGTCGGCACGGGATATCGACGATTTCAAGCAATTTGAATAAGGCTGCCACGAGCTTTTCTGACGCCTGGTACGGTGTCAGCCCTTCCGTGTTTTCCCCCATAACCCGAGCTATATGGGCGAATTTCTTCAGGTTGCCGATTTTATTGTAATCGACTATGTACGGCAGCATGACCGCATTGGACCTTCCGTGTGACATATGATATTTGATGCCCAGTATATTGGATAGGGCATGTACCGCGCCCACTCCGCCGCTGCAAAATGCCAGGCCGGCGGTTGTTGCTCCGAGCGACATGTTGTAACGTGCGGTGATATTTTCGCCTTTGGCATAGGCGGCGGGCAGGCTTTCCGCAATCAGACGGATCGCCTCAATGCCCAGAACTTCGGAAAAAGGCGTTGCGTTTACCGAGACGTAGGTTTCAAGGGCGTGAACCAGGGCATCCACGCCGGTGTCGGCAGTTACGTGGGGTGGCATTGATAACGTGAGCAGGGGGTCAACAATGGCGACATTCGCCAGAGCATAGTTGCTGTGCACCGCCATTTTCAGGTTTTCTACTTTATCGGAGACAACAAGCGTGCGGGTGACTTCACTCCCGGTGCCAGAAGTGGTTGGTAGCAGTATCATGGGAAGCCCCCTCAGGGGCACTTTGTCTACCCCTGCGTAGTCAAGTATTTTGCCTTTATTTTTGGCCATGAGGGCAATGCCCTTGGCGACATCCAGCGAACTGCCCCCGCCGACACCGATAATGATGTCTACGCCTTTATCGACAGCTATTCGAGCGCCATCATCAACGTTGTGAGCCGGTGGCTCTGCCTCGACCTGGTCATAAATATCGAAATCTATCTTCTGGGCTTTAAGCGAATCCTGTACGCCTGATAGCAGCCCTGCCGCCAGCAGGCTTTTATCGGTAACAACGAGCGCCTTTTTCGCGTTGAACTGCGCGGTCTCCTTTCCCACCAGACTGGCAGTGTCATTGCCGAAGATGACCTTGGTTGGCGACAGGAAGGTGTGTACTTTATTCATAGCGAAGATACCTCTCTTTCTTCAATCTAAGACAAACATACCGCCACTATTTTAGTACGCAATCCGCCAAGTATCAATAACCTGGGCATAGAAAAAGCAGCAAATCATATATTTTATAATTCCCCGTACTCTAATGGTGACTTGTTGGCTCACTCGCGGTATGCCCAGTCATCTGAAAATTGAATCTGTTCAGTTAAACGGGCTAATCCGTTGGCCTGACCATGCGGGGGTGGATGGCCAGCAATCCGCCATCGATAACCAGCACCTGACCGGTTATGTAGTCGGATTCCGCGGAAGCGAGGAACAGGACGACATTGGCGATATCCTGCGTTTCGGCCGCTCTTCTTAAAGGTATCCTGTCCATACCTTCCAAGAAGTCGGGGCGGTCTTTGCCTGCTTGCTTGACCATTTCGGTCATGGTGAATCCCGGGCTTATCGCATTTACCGTGATATTGTATTTTCCCAGCTCCACGGCCAGCGTTTTGGTGAGCTGAACGACGCCGCCCTTGCTGGCCCCGTAGGCGCCCATCCCCGGTGCACCAATATGGGCGGACAGTGAGGCAAGGTTGATAATCTTTCCCCGTTTCTGCTTTATCATGTGTCCAGCAACCGCCTTACTGCATAAGAACTGAGATTTAATGTTGACGTCCATGGTGCGGTCCCAGTCGGCCTCAGTCATTTCCAGCACCCGTTTCATTTTAATAATACCGGCGTTGTTAACGAGTATATCCACCCTTTGGTAACTATCAAGCGTCTTACCAATGAGCATATTTACTTCTTTGGCTTTGGAGACGTCAGCGGTTACCGCCAGCGCCCGGCCTCCCTGTGCTTTAATCTCCTCTGTTACCTTGTCGGCTCTTTCCGGAACACCATCATTTACCACTACCGTGGCGCCTTCTCTCGCC
>JAUWLN010000184.1 GCA_030613665.1 Dehalococcoidia bacterium | reverse complement strand
CATCAGATAAGGGTGACGGTGACATCTCAAGCAAGTCCCTATGGGCTTGCCAGTACATCTGTATAGTGCCTATATCGCGCCAGTAACCAACAAACTTATAAGCGAAAACCTTGCCTTTACGTACTATCGAAGGAATTACATCCTCACCAAAATCGTGTTTGGAGGTCATAATCTGAGCATCTTCCTCTAGCGATTGCTGGAGTATATCCTTTTTGAAAAGATAAACACCCATGGAGACAAGGTTGCTCTTCGGTTCTTTAACCTTTTCCTGAAAGCCGATAACCTGCTGGTTCTCATCAGTAGTCACCGTACCAAACTGTAGAAGCTCATCTTTGGGCAGGCGGGTAACCGCTATGGTGACATCCGCCTGGTTTTTACGGTGAAAATTAATCATATCAGCGTAGTCCATCTTGTAGACATGATCCCCGCTCAGTATCACCACCAGTTCTGTCTCCTGTTCCTCAACATACTGCCAGTTTTGGTAGACAGCATCCGCCGTACCTTTATACCAGCCTCGGCCCTCCTCGCGTGTCAGGTATGGATTCAGGAGTTGTATTTTACTATCGGGGCGGGCAAACCCCCAGGGCATACCGATGCCGATATGGTCCGACAGCGAGCGCGGTTGATATTGAGTAAGTATGGCTACGCTGTATATGCCGGAATTAACGCAGTTGCTCAGTGTGAAGTCTATAATTCGGTATTTACCGGCAAAGGGAATCGCCGGCTTAGTTCTCTCCACCGCCAGAATTCCCAGCCGCTCTCCTGTACCGCCGGCCAGGATAATAGCCACGACACCTTCCATGCGTAATCACCACCTCCCCTGTGCTGTTTTAGGTAGTTACCTACCCGGTTAACCCGCAAATGCACATTACGGGGGACTACTCGGCTCGTCGGGCTGCTTTTAACTGGAGTGCCGTCTACCCTATTATATCTGTTCAGGCCGATATGTCAAATACCTTTCACCCGAAGGAGGATTTGTGATAAAGTGATAATGGGGATTGAAGAGGATAGACAACCATGCCTGCTTTACGGGTTTTTATCACCAATATGTCAGCGCCGATGCCGTTTTATCGAAAAGTCTACCTTCTGTTGCGAAATAATGCCATCAAGGTTGTAAAGAGGCAGAGCTGCTGCGGGTATCCCGGCGAGCCGGGTTGCTGAGAAAGCCAAGATTTCTCTCCCGGTTCGGGAGAGAGAAAGGAAGAGTGAGATATGTCTGTAGAGAAAGCTGGTGAAAAATATCGCTGCAATATCTGTGGCAACGAGGTGGTAGTTACTGAAGCCGGCGGTGGCACTCTGGCCTGCTGCGGCGAGGATATGGAAAAAATCGAATAAGGGAATATATTGTATTACTTCGCCTACGGCTCTAATCTGAACCAGAAACAGATGAAAGAACGCTGCCCGGACGGCAAACCGCTGTTCACCGCTGTCCTGCCCAATTACAAGCTCGTTTTTGCCGGGTGGTCGCGGCAGTGGCGGGGAGGGGTAGCCAGCATAAAGTCTTTGCGCGGGGACCGGGTGCGGGGCGCCATCTATGAGGTTACGGAGTCCTGCCTGCAGAGACTCGACCGGTATGAAAACGGCTACAGTCGACTCAAAATCACCGTTTTCGGTGAGGATGATGAGCCCATCCAGGCTATAACCTACGTCAAAGACGGTAAGCTCGAAGATGCGGCGCCCTCAAAAGAATACCTGGCGGTTATCCAGCAGGGCCTGAGGGACTGGCGACTATTCTAAATTTGCGAGACACGGATTGGAGTTATAATGACCGGTGCAAAACGTACCCCACTTTATGAAGAGCACTTAGAACTGGGTGCCAAAATGGTTGAGTTCGAGGGCTGGGAAATGCCCCTCCACTATCCTCAGGGCATCCTTTCCGAGCACCTGGCAACTAGGAAATACGGCGGGCTCTTTGACATCTCACACATGTGCCGGTTCCGCATCAGCGGCCGCGATGCCCTGCCCTTTCTGCAGTATGTCCTGACCGGTAACGCTGCGGCGCTGCTGCCGGGAATCGCCCAGTACACCATAATACCCGACGAAACGGGCGGCGCCATAGATGACGGATACCTTTACTGTGTTAACGAGAACGATTATCGGCTGGTCACGAACGCGGCCAATGCGGAGAAAGACTGGCAATGGCTGCAGCAATACACTCCCAAATTCCCTGACCTGGCCTTTGAGGACATCACGAGCAATTTGGCCATGTTCGCACTGCAGGGCCCGAAAACAAAGGCGGTGCTGGAAGCCGTCCTCGGCAATAAAACCGGGATTCCCGAGCCTCTCCTGAACCGCCTGGCCAGCAGTCAATTCATGGGCACCGATGTTATTATTGCCAGAACCGGGTACACTGGCGAACCGCTTGGCTTTGAGCTGTTCCCGCCCGCTGATACGGCGGCTTCTCTATGGCGCAAATTACTTGACACGGGCGAGGAACACGGCATTGTACCGGTCGGGCTGGGCGCCAGGGACACGCTCAGGCTGGAGGCAGGTTTCCCTCTCTACGGCCACGAACTGGGAACTGACGCCGACGGAAAAACGATACCCATATTCGCCCTGTCCGCTGCCCGTTTCGCCGTCAGTTTTAGCCCCGTCAAAGGTGATTTCATCGGGCGCGAGGCACTGCACCGGCAGTTTCAGGAAGTAAAACTCAGACGGGAAGACAGGCTGGATACTCCTGAAG
Organism: Dehalococcoidia bacterium; assembly: GCA_030613665.1. Classification (GTDB taxonomy): domain Bacteria; phylum Chloroflexota; class Dehalococcoidia; order Dehalococcoidales; family RBG-16-60-22; genus E44-bin89. The sequence continues at coordinate 191 of JAUWLN010000184.1, read as the reverse complement.
ATAAGTTGTGCGTTCCCAGAAGTATTTATTTAATGTCCCTGCCGGGCGACGGAATTGCCAGAACCGGCAGCCAGGTGCTGGTTGATGGCAGAACCGCAGGAAAAGTTACCAGCGGCACGGTGGTACCCTGCTGGGAATTCGAAGGTTCCGGTACAATGGCCAGGCCCGGTGACAAATCAGCACGGCGGACT
>JAUWLN010000123.1 GCA_030613665.1 Dehalococcoidia bacterium | reverse complement strand
GTAATTTAGACACATAAAGGTCCCGAATTCGACGACAGCATTCTGCTCAAGGAGGCAACCAATGGAAAAATTAAAAGAAGTCCGGAAGGTGGGCCAGTCTTTATGGCTCGATTACATTCAGCGGGGGCTGATTACCAGCGGCCAGCTAAAGCAACTGGTTGATAGCGGAGTGAGCGGCCTGACCAGCAACCCCACCATTTTCCATAAAGCGGTCACGCAGGGCCAGGACTACGATGAAGCGATTAAGTCTATTCTGAAATCCATGCCTGACACCAGCGTCATGGATATCTATGACCGCCTCACCGTAGAGGATATACAGATGGCCGCCGACGTGTTCCGTCCCGTCTACGATGCCAGCGACGGCATGGACGGGCTGGTCAGCCTGGAACCAACGCCCGAACTGGCCTATGACACGGAAGGAACAATCAACGAGGTGCGCCGCCTCTGGCGGCTGGTGGACCGGCCCAATCTTATGATGAAAGTGCCCGCCACCCCACCGGGCATCCCGGCCGTTGAAAAGCTTCTTGCCGAAGGTATCAATATCAATATCACCCTTATGTTTTCCATGTCGCACTATGAAGCCGTCGCCCGCGCCTACCTTCAGGGTATTACCCGCTTTTCCAATCCGCGGCAGATAACATCGGTAGCTTCCTTCTTTGTCAGCCGCGTGGACACGTACGTGGACAAAGAGCTGGAAAAGCTCGGCACCGGAGAGGCGCTGGCACTGCGGGGCAAAGCCGCGGTAGCCAATTCCAAAATTGTCTATCGCCGCTTCAAGGAGGTCTTCTCCAGCGAAGAGTTTATGCAACAGAAAAAGCGCGGCGCCCGCATGCAACGGGTACTCTGGGGAAGCACCAGCGCTAAGAACCCCGACTTCTCAGACGTGAAATACGTCGAAGAACTGATGGGTCCGGATACGGTGAATACCCTGCCCACGGATACTATGGAGCATTTCCTCGACCACGGCAAGGTCAAAGACACGCTGAATGAAGGCTTGGCGGAAGCGGGGCAGGTTTTGAGTGACCTGAAAAAAGTCGGCCTTTACCTAGATGCCGTTACCGCGCAATTGCAGGTGGATGGTGTGAAGGCGTTCCAGAATTCTTTTGACCAGCTAATCGCGGCTCTGGAAGATAAGTGCCGACAATCTAAATAAGCGCAAGCGTATAATATCGGCTATCCGGGAGGATTAAAGAATGAAGATTACCAAAGTAACTCCCATTTTCTGTGACGGGGGATGGCGGGCTTTTACCTTCGTCAAGGTGGAAACTGACGAAGGGCTGGTCGGCTACGGTGAATGCACGGATAACAGCGCCGCGTTTGGCGTCGCCGGCTGTGTCAGGGACCTGGAGCCACGCCTCATCGGCAAGGACCCGCGGGCCGTGGAAAGGCTCTACCGCGAGATGGGCCACCGCTTCCAGCATAATCCCGGCGGCATCGCCCAGAAAGCCATCGCCGGCATTGAAATCGCCCTCTGGGACATAAAGGCCAAGGCGCTGAACTTTCCGCTCTATGAACTCTTCGGCGGCCCGGTCAATGACAAGATAAGGGTTTACTGGTCTCATTGCGGCACCTACCGTGTCCGCAACCCCGAGCTTTATCCCGATAAGCCAGCCCTGAAAACATATGATGATATCGCCCGCCTGGGCGAAGAAGTGGCGGCCAGTGGCTATACCGCGCTCAAGACAAATATCCTCACGCCCGGAGAGCCGCCCCGCATGCTGTGGGCAATGGAACAGAATATAGATACCGGCATACTGAAAACCATTGACCGGCTGATGAGCACCTTCCGCAAAGCGGTGGGAGACAAAGTCGACCTCTGCCTGGACCTGAATTTCAACTTCAAGACGGACGGCTTCATCCAGATTGCCAGGGTGGTGGAACCGTATAACCTGATGTGGCTGGAAATGGATGTATACGACCCGGCAGCACTCCTGCAGGTCAAGGAATCGACCAGAGTGCCCATCTGCTCCGGGGAAAGTGTATATAACATGAAAGGTTATCTCCCCTATCTGGAAAAGCACGCCATGGACGTCTGCATGATTGACCTGCCCTGGAACGGATATATTGAATCGCGCCGCGTGGCCGCTCTGGCCGACACGTACGAGATGGTTACGGCGCCCCATAACTATTACACCCACCTCTCAACATTCGCGAACGCTCATTTCTGCGCCTCCATCCCCAACTTCAAGATTATGGAGACGGATGTCGACAGCGTTCCCTGGCGCGATGATATCACCACCGAGATTCCGGATATAAGAGACGGTTATCTCCACCTGCCGAAAAAGCCGGGCATCGGTATTGAGCTCAACGAGAAAGAGATTGCCAGGCACCCGTGGCCTAAATAATTAACGCGCTGGCGCTGGCAGAAGAGGGGTACGGATTTGCTTCATGCGAGCAGCCAGGCCTTTGCATTTTTACCGCTTTTTCTCGCCGCCAGAGCGACGATTATGGTATAACTATCCTGAAGTCTTTTTCCCAACTGATAATTTTGGTGATACAATTATTCAGCCATGTTCTTTAATTGGAAACCCGCCGGAATATTCTACGGATGGTGGATAGTAGGCGCTGCCTTCCTCGTCGCATTTTACGTCGGCGGCGTCGTCTTTTACGGCTTTACGGCTATCTTTGAACCAATCGCCAGTGACATGGGCTGGAGCTATGCCCAAATCTCACTGGCTGCTTCCCTGCGCGGACTTGAACTTGGCTTTCTGGCACCGGTCACCGGCATCCTGACCGACCGGCTGGGTCCACGCCGGCTTATTTTTTGCGGGGCAGTTATTACAGCACTGGGACTGTTCATGCTCAGCCGCACTACGTCTCTGGCTACGTTTTACGGTGCCTTTGCCCTTATCGCCATCGGCATGAGCGCCACCACCCTCACCGTGCTGATGACTGCCATTGCCAACTGGTTCCGCTTGAAGATAGGCATCGCCAGCGCTATCGCCATGTCCGGCTTCGGCTTCAGCGGACTGCTGGTCCCCCTTATTGTCAGGCTCATTGAAGTTTACGACTGGCGGATGACAATGATTATACTGGCAGCGGGTATGCTGATATTTGTCCTGCCGCTTTCTTTTGTTTTCCGTCACCGGCCCGAGCATTACGGTTACTTGCCCGATGGCCGGAAAGAAGTTCCCGTTACGCCGGGCATAAATGCCACTCATCCTCAGGCCGCGGAACTGAGCATCCGGGCTGGGCAGGCGCTCAAGGCGGTCACTTTCTGGCGCATAGCACTTACCTTCCTGATTCACGCCATGCTGGTCAGCACGGTGATAACCCACGTCATGCCCTACCTCAGTAGTATTGGTATTGCCAGGTCACGGGCCAGCCTGATGGCCATGATACTGCCGATTATGAGCGTTGGCGGGCGCCTCGGTTTTGGCTGGCTTGGAGACAAGTATGGCCGACGACACACAGTCGCTGCCGCATTTGCCCTGATGACCGTTGGCCTGCTCTTCTTCAGTTACGCCCCTGCGGTCGGTCTCTGGCTGCTAATCCCTTTTCTCCTTCTTTTTGGCGTTGGTTACGGCGGTTCCACAGCCACCAGACCTTCCATGGTCGCCGAGTATTTCGGCCGGGCGAATTATGGTACCATACTTGGCCTGATGGTCGGCATCAATGCCATCGGCGCTATCATCGGGCCGCCACTGGCGGGATGGGTTTTTGATACGTGGGACAGCTACCAGGGTATCTGGCTCGCCTACTCCGGCCTGGCTATCGTGGGATCGCTGCTAATCGTTAATATCACCCAGGTGAAAATGACTCGTGAAGATAGCTAAACAGTCTAGAAAAGGAGGTGCTAAATGACAGCAAGAGGTGCGCTGATGCTATCGGAAAAGGACAATGTGGCCACGCTGCTTGAGGACGCGGCACCCGGAACCGAGGTGCTGATTCGTCTCGGCAGTGATTCCCGTACCGTAAACGCCAGAGAAAGCATAATTTTCGGTTTCAAAATCGCCGTGTCCGATATCGCCAGAGGTGCCGCCATTATCAAGTACGGTGAAACAATCGGTATCGCCTCGAGCGACATCAAGCAGGGCGATATGGTGCACGTCCACAACCTGGAAGGCGGACGGGGTAGAGGAGATTTAGTGAAAGGAGAAGTCAGATGAATTTTATGGGCTACGCAAGGCCGGATGGCTCGGCCGGAAGTCGCAATTATGTACTGGTAATTCCCTGGGGATTCCTGGCCGCCAAAATCTGTGACTTCGTCGACGGCACAAGAACAATGCTCACCCCGGACGCAGGGAGCGGCCGTACCAGTCACGACCGTGAGACCATCGCTCGAACCCTCATCGGAATGGGACGGAACCCCAACGTGGCTTCAGTTATCATTCACACGCAGGGGGTAGGCTCCGGATACCCGGAATTAAAGCCTGCGCGCCTTGCCGAAGAAATTGCCAGGTCCGGCAAGCGCGTGGAAATACTTGATACGGTGAAAGAAGGAAGTACGCTCAGAGCATTTGAGAAAGGTGTCCAGCTGGCGAGAGAGATGGTGCTTGACGCTTCTCGTATCAGGCGTCAGCCTTTTGATTTAAGCCATCTGGTCGTAGGTGTGAAATGCGGTCACTCGGATACGACCTCCGGCATTGCCGGCAACCCTGTTGTCGGCAACCTCTTCAACCGCATCGTCGCTGCCGGTGGTACTGCTTTTTTCGGTGAGACCACGGAGATTATCGGCGCCGAACACATCCTGGTCAAACGCGGCATTAACGATGAAGTGTCCAAACAGATTCTTGAGGCGGCTGACAGAATAGAAGCCAGCGCCAAAGCAACCGGTGATGACATCCGTACCGTCAATCCGGTGCCTTCCAATATCGCCGGGGGCATATCCTCGCTGGAAGAGAAGTCGCTGGGTGCCATCCACAAGTCAGGTTCGGCACCGATACAGGGTGTGCTCAAATACGGAGAAAGACCGGAAAGAAAAGGGCGGTATTTCGTGGACAACTGGATGAGCAGGTGTTCCATTTTCACCGGCTACGCCGCCTCAGGAGCGCAGTTGGTCATATTTCAGCTTGGTGGCGGGGGGTTG
>JAUWLN010000010.1 GCA_030613665.1 Dehalococcoidia bacterium | reverse complement strand
TCCTCCTGCTTTCTAGCGATACGCGGCAATATGCATCGTTAGCTTACTGTTCAACCCACGCAGCGTACTGTCAAGACGATTGATCTCAGGTGAGATATGGATTATCTGTCATGCCCATCAGGATACGTCAGGCCCGGATCTTTTCAGATATTTTTCCACCTTTTTCAGCAGCTCTTCGGGAGTCACCGGCTTATCGATATAGTCCTCGGTCTCCATGGCGAGTCCGCCGCTCATGGCAATGGAGCTTCCACTGCCCTTTTCCGCATAGCTGGTCAGCATGATAACCGGAATGTTTTTCAGCCCGGCATCTTTTTTCAACTGCTCCGCGGTGGAAAATCCGTCCTTCACCGGCATGATAACATCAAGGATAATCAGGTCCGGGCTCTGCTCCCTTGCCTTCCGCAATCCATCATCGCCATCGTATGCTACGATTACCTCATAGGGTTTGCTTTCCAGGACTATCCTGGTCGCCTCAACAAAATCAGGGTCGTCATCAATGAGAAGTACTTTCGGTATCTTGGTCATGGTTGCGCCCTCTCCACAGAAATTCGATAGCTAGGCCTTTTTCTTTTTGCTCAAAAGTCGCTCCACGCGCTCCAGAAGGACATCGGGATTGATGGGCTTCTCCACGTAGTCATCGACGTTGAATTCAAGTGCCGTTTCCAGTTCATAGCGTCTTCGGCTGGCTTCCTCACGTACTGAGCTCAGAATTAGAATAGGGATATGCCGATATTTAGACCACCTTCCGTCTTCCAGTTCCTTCAACACAGCGAAGCCGTCCATCTTGGGCATGAGAAGGTCTATAATCATCAAGTCCGGCTCTTCCGCCCGCAGTGCTGCCAGGCATTCGATACCATCACAGGCTGTCACCGTCTCATAGCCTTTCGTTTCCAGAAGCATGGTGACAACATCGCGAATGTCAGGGTCATCATCGACGAGCAGTATCTTATATGCCATTTCTGACCTCCTTAAAATTATAGCACGGGCTTTTTACCCATTGCCAATTTCCAATTTACGTTTTATGGTTCCCGGCCGGCTTCTTCCCGGCAATAACCAGGCTCTTCGGTAGCGTCAAGGTAAACTTGCTTCCCCGGCCTTTCTTATCCTCCGGGTTAGGGCTTTCGGCCGATATTTTACCGCCATGTGCCTCGACCACCCTCCTGACAATTGACAACCCCAGCCCGGTGCCGGCCTTTTCCCGGTCGCTGCCGCGGTAAAAATCATCGAAAATCTTGGGCATTTCTTCGGCGCTGATGCCGGCGCCTGTATCCATGACCTCCGTGCAAATATCGCCCTTCTGCTCGGTAACCCTTATCAGCACTTCACCCTCTTCGGGAGTGAACTTGATGGCGTTGACGAGCAGGTTGGTGATTGCCTGCTTCAGGCGCACACCGGAGGCTTCGAGTTTCGGCAGGGATGCAGGCATCTTGGTATTGAGCTTTATATTCTTATCCGCGGCCATGGCACGTACGTTTTCCACCGAATCCTTTACCACCTGAGAGAGGGACACCTCCTCCATTTCCTGGACGATTTGCCCGCCCTCAATGCGAGAGATGTCCAGCAGGTCACTGATTAACCCCAGTTGCTCGGTTATCCGTATGCTGCTTCTGTCCAGCATCTGCCTTTGCTTGTCGGTCAGCTCACCGGAAAAGCCGCCGAGCATGAGCTGAATATAGCTCTGCACGGCAGACAGAGGGGCTTTGAGGTCGTGCGACGCTATCGCCAGAAAGCGGAGCAGGTGCTGCCTGCCTTCCTCCAGCTTGGTCAATTCCTGACTCGCCTCTGCCAGCTCCTTGGTCTTTTCCGTCAGCCCCTTCTGCTGCAGGGAGACCACCTCACGCTGCCTTTTCCGCAGCTCTCCGGATACGCTGGTAACCATGTATGCGGAAGCGTACAGGCAGGTAGACAGCGCGATGAGTACACCTACGATATAAGAGCCCTGCTGGTGAAGGTTAGCCGCCGCAAAGCCCTCCAGATGAACGTGGGGGATTACCTCATAGTATTCCAGCCCGACCAGCAGCATCACCAGAAAGATGGCCCAGGTGGCAACCAGGTAGGCGACGCGGTAATGCAGCAGTATACCGGCGAGAATCACGTGGAAGATAAAATAGAAAATAAAGAGGTTTTCAATGCCGCCGGTATAGTGCAGAAGCACCGTGAGCGCTGCCAGGTCTACGATGATATGTATGTTACCGGTTGCCCTGGCCCTCTCAATCAGTGGAGAGGTGGCCTTCGGTATGATGAGCAGGCGGCGAAGCGGCACGGCGAGCACCTCCGGCAGTGAACCGCGAGCTTCAGCATTCAAGTGCTTTGCCTGGTAGAGAAAGAAAAAATTGTAGAGGGTCACAACGGCACAGATGATGTAAATAGGCACTAGGGGAAACTGGATGTGGAATACCTGAGTCGCAATCAGGCTGGCAATGAGAACGCCGGCAATCGCCAGCCATCTCATCTTGACGAAGACGCCAATTCTCACCACCAGGGCTGATTCCTCTGGAGTAAGCCCGGGGGTCGCCCCTTCTCTGGGTGCGATACGACCACCTGATTCAGTGGTCATCATACACCTCCCAGTCTATTCTATACTGCCGAACTTAGAGCGGCAAGGTTGGCCAACGTCTGGCTGATAACCAGTATCGTCTTTACCCTATATAAATTGTTAAATGCGATTAGAGCCCGGCAGCGTCAAGCACTTCCGGGACTTTTCTTTCCCAGCCAATGGCCATAATGTGTACGCCCTGGCACATCGATTTCATCTCTTTGATGAGACGGGCAGCAATCTCAATGCTTTTTTTCGCCCGGTCCTCGGCTCCGTCCATCTCTTCAATCAGGTTCTCCGGTACATGCACACCGGCCACGTTCTTATTCATAAACCGCGCCATACCCGCGGATTTTAGCAGCACGATTCCTACCATCACCGGCACTTCCAGATAAGCGGTTGCTTTCATAAATTCCTCGAACTTCTTCGGTTCATAGACCGCCTGTGTCTGGATGAACTGCGCACCGGCTTTTATTTTTTTCTCCATCTTGATGATTTGCGGCTCGACCGGCTCTGAGGCCGGGGAAACCACCGCCCCCAGGCAGAATTTGGGAGAGCCTTCCAATTCTTTACCTGCCAGGTCTTTCCCCTGCTCCAGTTCTTTCGCCGCCTGAAGCAGAGACACCGAATCAAGGTCAAAGACGGGCTTGGCCTGAGGATGGTCACCGAGAGACACGTGGTCGCCGGTCAGGCAGAGCACATTTTCAATGCCCAGAACATGGGCGCTAAGCAGGTCAGATTGCAGGGCAATGCGATTTCGGTCCCGGCAGGTTATCTGAAAGACTGGCTCCAGACCTTTCTGTTTCAGAATGCAGCAGGTGGCCAGAGAACCCAGCCTCATCGCCGAGCTCTGCTGGTCAGTGGCGTTAATGGCGTCCACTTTACCACGCAGCATTTCGGCTGTTTCCAGCATCTCCTGAATTTCAATGCCTTTGGGCGGGCCAACTTCTGCGGTTGCCATAAATTTGCCCTTTTTTACCATATCAACAATGCTCATTTCCTGGCGAGGCCTCCGTCCGCTCGTTGTTTGTCGATATATATAATCATTCCCTATCCCGGCATGATACCGCCGGATTCAAACCGTTAATCTCGCATTGACCACAGGTTGCGCTGCATTACAATCAAAGCTATTACTGGTGGGGAAAACATTCTTGCCACGCAGGAAAGCAAAGATGATAACGTTCCGGTAATCGTCTGACCGCAGCAAGCAATTGGCGTAGAACCATTAGATATTAAGATACAAATAGCAGACATAAATGTCAAGAGCGATGGTCCCGGCCATATTGTCAGGTCGGGGAATTGCGATTGTATGGTGATACCTGTTGACCTTCCCGGTCATTACAATTAAAATTGATTTTGAAAGAGGCGGAGAAAGCGACTGTGACTGACATTGAAGCCTTGAAACGATGCGAGATATTTCTCGGGCTGGACAATGACGACCTGCAGAAAATCGTTGACCTGCCATCCTGCCGGGAGAGGACATACCAACCCCAGGAGGTCATCTTTTCCGCCGGCCAGGCCGCCGAGCACCTTTACGTCCTCGTTGAGGGCCAGGTTGACCTAGTAGCCGGGTTATCCACACCACCGTCCAAATCATCTAGCCCAGCGCTGATAACAATTATCGGCAAGGGCAGCGTTTTTGGCTGGCCGGCCCTCGTGCCGCCGCACATTTTCAGCCTCACAGCGACTGCCAAAGCACCGGTGCAGGTCCTGGCCATCGGTGGCAGCGATATTCGAAACCTGTTCGAACTCCACCCACATATCGGTTATGAGGTAACGCAGAGCCTGCTTCAGGTCATCGCTTCCAGGTTTCGGACCATAGAGCAACTATTAGTAACCGGCAAGCGGTCAATTCTATTTGAAGTACCAAAATGGACCGGCCGTTGAACAGGCCGGAGTAATATTAAGGAGGTTTTTATGGCACTGAACGTCACTCTCAACTTCAAAAAGGAACTGCAAAAAGGCAAGATTGTCTTCGGGCAGACTATCGGGCCGAGGAATGACCCGGATAAAACGGTGCAGGCGCTTAAGGACTACGGCTACGATTTCATAATGATGGAGACCGAGCACAGCCTGGTAAATAAAGAAACGATATTTGAGTATATTCGCGTCTCTCGTGAGATGGAGATACCCATTCTGATGAGGCCCGAGGATAAAGACGGCCACTTCCGGTGCTACATGGATGCCGGCATCAACGGCATGATGTTGCCCTGTGTTAATACAGTCGAGGAAGCAATATTTGCCATCGACCAGTGTTACTTCTCGCCTATCGGACATCGCGGCTCGGGAGTCGGCATGAGCCCGTATTTAATGGATTCTCAGAACCTGGCGGAGATGCCGCTCTCGGACATCTGTGAATACGTTAATGACAACGTCGTGCTCTTTCCCATGACCGAAAGCCAGGAGGGCGTCAGCAACCTGCACCGCATACTGGCTCTGGAAGGCGTTACCGGCACTATCATCGGCACCAACGACCTGGTGCTGGATATTTATGGCACGCCACCGAAGATGTCGCGCCCCGAGACAGTAAGCTCGCAGATAGTAGAGGACAAGCTGCGGGAGATTGGCCGCATCTGTAAAGAGGCAGGCAAAGTGGCGGGCATCGGCGGTTTTGCCCCCAAGGGGCTGGCCAAGTGGGCCAAGGAAGGCTACCAGCTCTTCATACTGGGCTACGTTATAGACAACAACTACGAAAAACTGAAACCAGCCATTGACGAAATAAAGTCGCTTCTCGGCCTTTAGATAGAAAAGAAGGAGGCAAGGGTTTTCCCGTCACGTGATGGGTTGCCCTTGCCTCTCCTGTTTCTTACCGGCGAAAAAAGTCTACAAACGCAGGACGCGCTTGACGTTTCCGGCCACTATCATCTGTTTCTCCTCATCGGTCAGGGGTAAGCGTAATATCTGCTCCAGCTGTGGCTGCGGGGCGAGCGCCGGGAAATCGGTGCCGAACAGTATCCTATCCATGCCGATTTTATGAAAGATTCTGGGGACGTCCGCTTCCGCCAGACCGCGGTGCGGGCTGTAAGGCAGGCGGTCCGGCGTCGAAAAGCCCTGGGAGGTATCAAAATAAATATTGGGGTACTTCTGCGCCAGTTCCACTCTCTCGTCCCACCAGGCCGACCCCAGGTGAGCAAGGATGATGGTCAGCTTGGGAAAGGCCTCGGCAGCTTTAGCCCAGTTCTCTGGTTCGCCATAATCAACGGCTCCCTGCTGTCCCACCACTACCACCGGAGAAGGGTATTCTGACAGGACGTGCGGCGTTGGCCAAGTTGCTGAGTCAGCCAGCAACGGAAGCCCCAGCTCCTGGCACTTCTCATAAGCCGGGAACATCACCTCATCATCCGGAAAAAAAGAGAACATGCCGGGATGGAGCTTGATACCTTTTGCCCCCTGGCTTGCCCTCAGTTCCACTTCCTTGACCATGCCTTCGGCACCACCCAGTTCCGGCGAAATACAGCTGAAGGGCAGTAATTGCGGGAAGCGTTTGCCCACTTCGCAGCCCCATTCATTGATTTCACGCATCCTGGGAGCCACCTGTTCGCCTATCTTCTTCTCCGCCTCCTGCCGTTCTTTTTCCGGCAGCGAACCCAGCTTCGCTTTTTCAACGAGAGGGCCGCGGTACTGGCGTCCAATCAGGGTCATGAAGGCCATCTTGGAGATGCCCTCTCGCTCCATATACTCGATAGCTTTCTCCGGCGTACCATACCGGTCACAGGCTCTGCGCCCCGGAAAAAGCCAGTAATTGCTCTCCTCCTCCAAGGTCCTCGCCAGGTGAATATGCGCATCAATAATTTCGAATTCGGCCATGTGTTCCTCCCTACCAGGTTAATTATGGATATCTTCGGACACTTTAGGCAGTCAGGCATATTTTGTCAAGAATCCTCTCTGCTTGCCCGACTCAAAGAAAATGAAACCTTACCCGCAGGTATTGACGGTATTGTCAGACAGGATGATTTGTTTTAATATATCTGTTATTATATTTATCATCGCTGCATAATCAAGCTAAACTGAAGTCGACTAAGCAGGAAGGAGAAAGAAAATGTCCCGTGAACAATTGCTGGCCGAAGTCACCAAGAAATACGAAGACATCTACCGGAAAAGAACCCGGAAATCCGAAGAAACGCTGGAGAAAGCGCGTCGCTATATGCCGGGCGGTGACACCCGCACCTCAATCTGGTTTGAACCTTATCCTTTCTGGATAGATAAAGCCGAAGGCTGCCGCTTTACCGACGTTGACGGAAACGAGTACCTTGACTTCCACAACTGCTACACCACAATGATTCTGGGACACGCCAATCCCAAGGTGGTGACGGCCGTGCGGGAACAGGCGGCAAAAGGGACCGCCCTGGGAACACTTATTCCCACCGTGGTGCGCTGGGCGGAACTCGTCTGCAACATGGTCGACTCCGTGGACAAGATAAGATTTGGCAACTCGGGAACGGAAGCGGTGATGATGGGCATACGCCTGGCCAGAGGTCTTACCGGCAAGGACATGCTCCTGAAAACGGACGGCTGCTACCATGGGAGCTATGACCCCGTGGTCTTCCCTTCCGATGCCGCCGGCCTGTCAAAAGGCAATCAGGCCGAGTCCATCGTTGTTCCCTACAATGATAAGGAGGCCGCCGGGAAAGCCATCGCGGAAAACAAGGACCGGCTGGCCGCGGTCATCGTTGAGGGAGCGATGGGTGCTGCCGGCATGATACCGCCCCGCGACGGCTATCTTGAGTTTCTGCGCAAGGTCACCCAGGAGAACGGTATCCTTTTCATCCTCGATGAAGTAATCAGCCTGAGGCTCGCCTGGGGAGGCGTGCAGAGCATTTATAAAATCAAGCCTGACCTTACCACCATGGCCAAAATCATCGGGGGTGGTTATCCGGTCGGTGCCATCGGCGGGCGTGAGGACCTGATGCAGATGTTTTCCCCTGATATAAGAAAGGTCTACCATGCCGGAACGCTGAACGCCAACCCGATGACCGCCACCGCCGGCGTCGCCACTATGGAGCAGCTCAACGCTGATGTCGTCGGCTATATCAACAAACTGGGCGAATCTTTCGCCGAAGGCGTCCGGGCTATTTTCAAACGGCTTAACATCAAGGGACAGGTGACCGGACTGGGTTCGCTGCAGAACATCCACTTCCACGACCAGCCAGTGATAAACGGTAAAACAGCCAGGGAGGCAAATAAAGACCTGCTGCACCTGTATTACCTGGCTATGATGGAAAGAGGCTGCTTCTCGGCGGCAAGAGGGCTTTATGTTATGTCAACTCCCATGACCCAGAAGGAAATCGACACCGCGGTCAAGGCGGTTGACGACGTGATGACCGAACTCAAGCCAACGATTGAAGAGCTATGGCCCGAGCTTATCGGAGCCGTGCCCGAGGCGTAACCGGAATCAAGTCACCTTCATCTCACGGTTAGATATTTGTCTAACCGGGTTAGTGCCCTTTTGGAAGCAGCTGCGGCATACAATGCGGCGGCTTTGTCACCCGTTCTGTCAACCATGCAGAAGCCAACTGGCAACCTTTCTTTCGAGAGCGGCTGAGAAGCACCGGGGGAAAAGTTTCTCTTGCCAATTGTCATAAGTATTGATAAAATGGCATATTTAGTGCTACACTGTCACATACCGCACAAGGTGAAATTTTCTATCAGGTAAGTGGCCGATATGGACGGACTTTCAGAGAAACTGAAGGAACTGCGCAAAAAGAAGGGCTGGACACAGGAGGATACGTCACGGGAGGTACACGTCAGCCTTTCCACCGTGCAGCGCTGGGAGAAAAAGGGCGGCGTGCCAGTCTGGTTGGCACGCCGCGAGCTTCAGAGGCTATTCCGCCGAGAAGGCATAGCCCTCAATTCCTAAGGTCAAACCGTGTCTCCGGCTACTTTCTGTTTATAATCCAGCCGGTAATTTAACGCCGGATTTTTCCGAAACGGCTCTAAGGTTACGGATGGTTCCCTCAGGCAGCGGAATCCCATTTTTAGAACGTTCGGTAAAAGTTCTTTCCTCCGGCTCACCGGGGACAAAAATCTCGTTGAAACCATCCGCTTTGGGCAGCGCTTTTATGCCATCGATGAGATTGTCAATATGCTCTTTATAGCTCTCCAGGTCGGTAAAAGTGCTGATGTCTATGGCCGCAACCACGCTGTTCTGGAGATGCTTGGGGACATAGTTCAAACGCTCACCGACAACCTGTTCTTTCTTGCCTTCGGTCGGCGGCCCGACTTCACGCCCGAATAAAACCGGCTCCACCACCGGGTTTCCCGACATGACGCTGGCAAGGCACTCGAACATCATCGCCAGGCCGGAGCCTTTTGGTCCGCCAAAAGGCAACAGCGCACCGACGTTTTTGGGGTCGGTGGTCGGGTTCCCCTCCTTGTCCAGTGCCCAGCCCTCGGGGATAGGCACATTTTTGTCCACGGCAAGCCACAGCTTCCCGCCCGCGACCACGCTGGTGGCCATGTCCAGATTGAGCGGGCGGTGGCGCTTTGCCGGCACGGAGATAGCAATCGGGCTGTTGTGCACACCGGGAACTTTGGCACCGAAGGGCGCCATATTCGGCGGGTTGCTGACGAAGATAATCCCCGCCATTCCCCTCTCCGCTATCATCTGCGAATAATATCCCAGGGCACCCTGATGGGTCAGATTGCGTATCAGCGCCCAGCCGATGCCCATCTTTTTCGCCTTTTCCACCACCATATTCACCACCTTGATGGTAACCACCGGGCCGAGGGCTCGGTCAGCATCCAGCAGCACCGTAGCCGGTGTCTCTTTAACGACCTGAATATTGGGCTTTGGGTTCATTACGCCTTTTTCGATGTTGTCCAGGTACCAGGGAATACGCAGCACACCGTGAGAGTCGACGGCGCGCAGGTTGGCCCATATCAGTGCCCCGGCTTCAGCTTCCGCATCTTCGGGCGGCATGCCTGCCCACGCAAATACTTCCCTGGTGAATTCCTTTAATGGTTCCCATGCCACCACCTTCATTTCACTCTCTGCCATAGTACCTCCTTGTAAAATTCGGTAAGTCGCACCTGATTTTATGGCGCTGTCCTGCGCAAAGTCAAACCAGAGAATCCGGTTGAAAGAGGCAAACCAGCTTGCCATCAGCAACGTTTACCATTAAAATAATGATGTCAGACGCGCCCCTGTAGCTCAGAGGATAGAGCAGTGGTTTCCTAAACCGCGTGCCCGGGTTCGAGTCCCGGCAGGGGTGCCAGCAGATACAATCTAGGCACAACTGCTTACCCGCAACAATAAGGAATACGCAATAATCGGCTTGCTCATTTGACTGTATTAGGAGGTAGATTCTTGATTAAAATCGTTGTGCCGGATGATGAACCACCCGTCTTCACCGCCACCGCCGAAGAAAAAAGGCTCCGCCAGCTGGGTGAGGTAGTTATCCACAACTCCCGGGCCCTCAGCGATGCAGAGCTGCTGAAACGAATCGCCGATGCTGATATCGTTCTCAATATCCGTTCCACAAGTGTTTTCACCGCCAATGTAATGGAAAACTCTCCCCGGCTGAAGCTGATTTCCATATACGGCGTTGGCTACGATAACGTGGATATAAGCTCCGCATCGAAGCTGAATATTACGGTTACCAACACCCCGGGATATTCAACCGTGGCGGTAAGCGAGATGGCATTGACCTTAATGCTGGCTGTAGCCCGGAGGGTAGTCCAACACGCCCGTACCATACGGAGCGGCGAATGGGCCCGGGGGTATGCATCACAGCTCTGCGGTAAAACGCTGGGCGTTATCGGCACCGGGAGCATCGGCCAGCGAATGATTCAGCTGGGGAAAGCCATCGGCATGGAGGTCATTGCCTGGACATTCCACCCGTCCCCGGAGCGTGCTTCTAAATACGGCGTTGAATTCGTCAGCCTGGAAGACATCATGCGCCGGTCGGACGTATTATCGATTCACGCCCTGGCATCACCTGAAACCAGCGACCTTATCAGCAAGCGCGAGCTTATGATGATGAAGCCAACGGCACTATTGATTAACACGTCGCGGGGTTCAATAATCAACGAGCCGGATTTAATTGAGGCACTCAAGAACGGCACCATTGCCGGTGCCGGCCTCGACGTTTTTGCCGCAGAACCCCTGCCGGCCGATAGCCCTCTGCGCAGCCTCGATAATGTGGTGCTGTCACCGCATACCGCCGCCATGGTCCCTGAGGCTACACTGGCCGGACTCTCAATGGCCGTCGACAACATCGCCAATTTCCGGCAGGGAAACGCCACCAATGTGGTCCAGGCTGGTGCATAGATTCACGAGATACGAATTACCATTACCAGGCTCTTTCCAGTAAAATACCAAGAGGTGTAAAAATGAGCGGTGAAAAGAGAGCACGCCCGGTTAAAATCGCCCTCATACAGCGCGGGCCGGCAAAAGACAAAGATAACACGCGGCGCGACTTGCTGGCCCAGTTCGATAATATACTGGAAAAAGAGCGGCCTGATTTTATCATGCCCATCGAATTATGCACCACGCCTTATTTTCCTGCGGTTAGCGACGAACGTTACTTTGATTGGGCTGAGCCCATACCCGGGCCGACCACAGACTTATTTGCCGAGAAAGCGCGCAAGTATGAAGCGTGCATCATTTTACCAATTTTTGAAAAAGGCCCCCTGGAAGGAATTTACTACAACAGTGCGGTGGTTCTGGGGCCAGACGGGAACATAATACAGGGCAAAATGGCTGATGGCACTCTGGTGCCCCGTTACACGAAAACTCATATTCCAAAATTGATGGGGCCGCAGGGATATATTGTTGACGAGACTTTCTACTTTACACCCGGCAATGGATTCCCCGTTTTCGATACTCCAAAGGCAAGAATCGGCATCTTAATCTGCCATGACCGGCGTTTTCCCGAAGCCTGGCGAGAAGTCGTGCTCCAGGGCGCTGAAATAGTGTTTGTCCCCGTGGATTCCCCTGTCCTCGGTGTGAAAAAAGGGGCAACCTTTGAAGATATGTTTGTTGCCGAACTGCGCACCCGAGCCCTGGAAAATTGTGTCTGGGTTTGTGCCACGAATCAGGGCGGTATCGAAACCGTCCAGGATAAGAAAAACGAATTCTACGGCAGAAGCTGTATTATAAATCCCACGGGCAAGGTCGTAAAACTGGCCCCGGCCTCACAACCGGCGGTGATTAGTGCCGTTATCGATTTAAGTGAAGTGGCTACGGCACGAAGGTTTCTCAATACTTTTAACCGCCGCCGACCGGAACTATACAAGCTGATAAACAGCACTCAGATATAAAATATCATCGTAGTAATAAATAATAATCCGAGGAGGTATTTAAATGCCGAAGTACTGGTTTGACCACGTCCATTTGATTAGCCGGGACCCCGTAAAGACCGCCGATTTTTACGAAAAGAATTTTGGCACCAAGAGAGACGGTTCCATGGAACTTCCCGATGGCCGTATCCTCACGTCCACGGCACTTGACGGGGCGTCAATCAAGGCGACAAATCCCAGGGCCGAGCCACTGGTGCCCAATACGCTGCCGGAAGGCCTTGGCCTCGAGCATTTTGGATTCAGAACCGACAACCTGGAAGAAGCCGTTGCTGAGCTGAAAGCGAACGGGGTGAAGTGCGTTCAGGAGATAAAATCAATCAGGCCAACCACTAAAATAGCGTTTTTTCTCAGTCCCGAAGACATATTAATTGAGCTACTGGAAGTCAGCAGCTAACTTTAATATCAGGGTGGCACCGGTTCGAGGTCGACGGGTTATGCCGTTTTGCGGGAGAGGTTTCCTCAATTCAAGCGCTGTTGCCCGACCGCATTGCTAAATCGCGCCCTCACCTGCTCCAGGGACAGGCCGCTGATAGCTATTAATTTTCGTCTGCCGGTCAGCCCTTTTTCGATTTCCAGATTGCTTCTGCTTATCTGAAGGACACCGCTGAGAAATTTTACCAGTTCCTGGTTAGCCCTGCCCCTGACCGGCGGTGCGGCAACTTTCAACTGCCATATGCCATCTTTTTCGCCCTGCACTTCGTTGCAGCGGGCGTTGGGATGAACCTGCGCCCAGATTTTTGTCTTTTCTATAGCCATACAGACGTACGTTATTGTAACAGCCAGGGCAAGATAATTACTACCTCTCCAGTTCGAAAATCATGGAAATACTGCGGGACATTGGGCTATAATAGGGGTTGTACCTGTTTAAATTTCTACCAGCAACGGAGTGTTTCAATTGGATACCAGCGAACTGAAGGCCAGAGTTATCAGTGAGATAGAAAATAACCGTGACGAGCTCAAAGAGTTGAGCCTGAGGATACACGCTAATCCCGAGATTGCTTTCCAGGAAGAAAAGGCGTCCACCTGGCTCTCCGATTACCTGAGAGAAAAAGGGTTCTCCGTGGAAAAGGGTATTTGCGGACTGGCAACCGCATTCCGGGCAGGCTATGGAAAAGGGAAACCGGTAATCGCCCTGCTGGCGGAATATGATGCGCTGCCAAAGCTCGGACATGCCTGCGGACACAATATCATCGCCACCAGTGCCGTTGGCGCCGGAATAGCGGCCAAGCTGGCAGTGGATGAGTTCGGCGGCACGGTACAGGTGATGGGCACACCGGGTGAAGAGAGCGGCGGCGGCAAGGTATATATGGTTAAGGGAGGCGCCTTTAAGAGTGTGGATGCAGCTATGATGATCCACCCGGCAGGCCTGAACACAGCGACCACCAAATTCCTCGCTCTCCAGGCGCTGGAGGTCGAGTTCTTCGGCAAGCCAGCCCATGCTGCTGCCAAACCTGAAGTCGGCATCAATGCGCTGGAAGCCATGCTCATGTCCTATGCCGGTATAAACTCTTTGAGGCAGCATATCAGGGACAGTGCCCGCATCCACGGTATTATCACCGATGGTGGTGATGCGCCCAACATCGTGCCTTCGCACACCGCCGGCCATTTCATCGTTCGAGCTGTAGAGGACAGCTACCTGGAAGAGCTTAAAATAAAGGTGCTGAACTGTTTTATCGGTGCCGCTACCGCCACCGGAGCCAGGCTGAAGTACAAGTGGGGAGAAACTCGCTATGCCCCGCTGCGTAGCAATTTCGTACTGGCCCGCATGTTCCGCAAGAACCTGCAATCGCTGGGCAGGCGGGTACACCTCGTCGACCCCAGAATAGGCATTGGCAGCAGTGATATCGGTAATGTCAGTCAGGTGATTCCCAGCATTCACCCGTTAATCGCCATAGACACGGCCAGAGCCGTCACTCATTCCCCTCAATTTGCCGAAAAGGCAGCCTCTGAGGCCGGTATGCGCGGCCTTTTTGATGCCGCCAAGGCGCTGGCGATGACCGTGGTCGACCTGTTAGCGGACCCGGCAGTACTGGACAAGGCCAGGAAAGAGTTTGAACAGGCTAAAAAGTCAGGGTAAGAGCGGAGACGTTTTGAGGGAACATAATGATTATTGCCGTTGATGCCGCCGGCGGGGACTACGCGCCTCATGAAATCGTTAAAGGGGCGGTGAAGGCTGCTGACGAATACAAGGTGGAGGTGGCACTGGTGGGGAAGAAAAAAGTGCTCCACGTGCTGGCGGGCCGTCATCTGAAAAAAAAGGCTATCAGTATTGTTGCAGCCAGCCAGGTTATTCAGCCCAGTGAGTCGCCGATAAAAGCCATCCGCAGCAAACCAGACTCGTCGATTGTCGTCGGTATAAACCTGGTAAAAGAGGGAAAAGCCGCCGGCTTTGTCTCGGCGGGCAATACCGGGGCCGTACTTGGTGCCGCACTGTTTGGACTGGGAAAAGTGAAGGCCATTGAGCGCCCCGCCATCGCCTGCATCATGGACATAACCCCCTCGACTCCGGTCCTGCTGATTGATGCTGGCGCCAACGTGGAGTGCCGCCCCGGCCACCTGGTGCAATTTGCCGAGATGGGTGCCATTTACAGCCAGCATGTGCTCGGCATCAGCAAGCCGCGGGTCGGCCTGCTCAGCAATGGCGCTGAGGAATCCAAAGGAAGCCAGCTGGTTCAGGAAAGTTATAAACTTCTAAAAAAGGCCAAATATCTGAATTTCATCGGCAATATTGAAGGCCATGATATTTTGAAAGTAACCGCCGATGTGGTCGTTACCGATGGTTTTACCGGAAACATCGTGCTCAAGACAATCGAAGGTTTAGGTGACACGTTTCTTGGGTCGATACGGCAGATAGGACATGTTGTTTCCAGCGCCTACCACTTCAGAGGACGTGACCTGCTCCTTGACCTTGGGCTCGGCTCCCGGATCAACCGGATAGACTACCGCGAACATGGCGGGGCGTGCCTGCTGGGTGTGAACGGGAATATCATAATCGCCCACGGGCGCAGCCAGGCCAAGACCATCAAAAACGCCATCGGCATTGCCAAGCATATGGCTGAAGAAAACATAGCAGAGGTAATCAAGGAGGAGATTCATGAGCAAGCCAACGGAAGTGAATGACAGCAACTTTGACCAGATGGTGCTGCAGTCGAAAACGCCGGTGCTGGTCGATTTCTGGGCAGTATGGTGCGGGCCCTGCCGTATGGTGGCTCCGGTTGTGGAGGAGCTGGCCGATGAATACGAAGGAAAAGTAACCATGGTCAAGTTGAACGTTGATGAGAACCCGAAAACGGCCAGCCAGTACGGCATTATGAGCATACCGACGCTGTTCATATTCAAGGATGGAGCACCGGTTTCGAACATCATTGGCTTCAGACCAAAAGCGGAGCTGAAAAAAAGCATCGATGCTGTCCTTTAGCCATTGGGGAAGAAGGAGTGACTATTCAGGAGAGTAAGGTTGGCAACAAAACGGGAGTATGACGTGGTCATTATCGGGGGTGGTCCGGCGGGGCTCACCGCCGGCATTTATGCAGCCCGGGCGAGGCTGAAAAGCCTGCTCCTCGAGAAGGGAGCCACCGGAGGCTGGATTGTAAATGCTGGCGTGGTGGAAAACTACCCCGGCTTTCCCGATGGTATCAACGGCCTGGAGCTGGCCGACGCCATGCAGCAGCAGGCGTTGAAGTTCGGACTGGAGACGTTCACCGCCGAGGTTACCGGCCTTGATTTGAAAGGCAAGCAGAAGGTGCTGAAGACAAGCGAAGGGGATATCGCCGCCAGGGCGGTCATCGTCGCTGGCGGCTCCGACCGGATAACGCTGGGAGTTCCCGGAGAAGAAGAGTTCACCGGTCGGGGTGTGGCCTATTGCGCCGTCTGCGACGGCTATTTCTATCGAGATATCCCGGTGGCGGTGGTGGGGGGTGGCAACGCCGCCATGAACGAGGCGCTTGAGCTAACCAAGTTCGCCTCCAGGGTTACCGTGATTCACCGCCGGGACGAACTGCGCGCCACCAGAATACTCCAGGAAAGAGGCTTTGCCGAGCCGAAAATAGAATTCCTCTGGAACACAGTGGTCGAGGCCATTGAAGGAGAGAACACGGTAAAGAAACTAAGGCTAAAAAACGTCAAGACCGGAGAAAAATCCACCATGAACATATCCGGCATCTTTGTCGCTGCTGGTTTCAGGCCAAATACGGGGTATCTGAAAAACGTTGTCGGCCTGGCGGAAAACGGCACCATAATCACCAACGAGAAGATGGAGACCAACGTGCCAGGCATTCTCGCCGCCGGCGATATCAGGGCGAATTCAATACGGCAGGTCGCGGCGGCAGTGGGGGACGGCGCGGTGGCGGCGATATATGCGGAGCAGTATATCACCGGCAAATAAATTTTTGCTCTTCTCTTGGTGGGCAATTTTAGACTAAAGTATAATGATGGCAAGGAGATAGCGGATGAAAGTCGTTTTTATTGAGGATGTGCCCGATGTGGCTGAGGTCGGGGAAATCAAGGAAGTAGCCGACGGTTACGGACGCAACTACCTTATTCCCAAAAAACTGGCCATACTGGCTAATGCCAGGGCAACGCAGATAGTGGAAGCACAGAAGAAAAGGAAAGCCCGGATTGAGGCGGAGACCGAGGCGGAAATGCGGGAACTGGCCAAACAGCTGGAAGGGCTGGATATGGTCATAAAAGCCAAGGCAGGAGCCAAAGACCGACTGTACGGCTCCATCACCAATGCCGACATTGCCGAAGAGCTGAGCACAAGCGCCGGACTGGTGATTGACAAACGAAAGATTGAGCTCGAAACGCCTATCCACGAGATAGGCAGCTACGAGATACCCATCAGGTTGACCAAGGACATTATCCCCAAGGTCAAGCTCACTGTCGCTGAGGAGGAGGAGAAGGTGGAGGGCAAGGATAAGAAAGAGGGCAAAGCAAAGAAAGCGACAAAGCCCAAGGCAAAGAAGAAGGCGAAGGCGAAAGCGCCAGAGACACCAGCAGAAGCAGAGGCTGAAACCCAGGAGGAAACGGTGGCGGAAGAAACGAAACCCGAGGGGCAAGAGGAGACGGAGTAAGTGAATAACGAGAAGTTACCCCCTCATGACCTTGATGCCGAGGAAGCCATCATCGGTTCACTGCTTATCGATGGCACGGCAATCTATAAAATAGCCACGGTCTTGAACCGGGGAGACTTCCATCATGAACGAAACCAGTGGCTGTATGAAGCCTGCCTCGCCCTGTACGAACGCAATGAGGCGATAAACCAGATTACCGTGGCCCAGGAACTGGCCAGGCGGGACAAACTGGAGGCGGTTGGCGGCGCGGCATTCCTGAGCCATCTTATTTCGGTGTGCCCGACACCGCTGGACATCGAGCACTATGCCCAGATTGTCTATCGGCTCTCCATTATGCGCGGACTGATTGGCGCCGCCGACCAGATTGCCCGTGTCGGCTACGATGCCGGACCGGACATTGACACCAGCCTCAGTCGAGCGGAGGACATTCTTTTCCGGCTGCGTCACGGACATGGCGAGCGTGACTTCGTTCATATCCGCCAGGTTCTGGACAAGTATTTTGAGGCGGCCCTACCATCTGAAGAAGAAGGCGGCGCTCCCGAGCAGATGCCCTACGTGCTTTCCAACTTCGTCGGTCTGGACGAATTCCTGGGCGGGTTTCAACGCTCTGACCTGGTGATAGTTGCCGGCCGGCCCAGCATGGGAAAATCAAGTCTGGGACTCAGCATTGCCCGGAATGTGGCCGTAGAGCAGAAGGCGTGCGTGGCTCTCTTTAGCATGGAAATGTCCCGGGACTCAATTGTCATGCGTTTTCTGGCCAGTGAATCCGGGGTGAATTCGCGGCGGGTCAGGTTCGGGCTTCATACTGAAGACGAGGAAAGGCGTATTATGGATGCCACCGGCGTCCTCTCCGAAGCGGCCATCTACCTTGACGACTCTCCGCAATTGAGGGTGGTGGAAATGCGCAGTAAGGCCAGGCGTCTTCATTTCGAGCGGGGTCTGGACCTGATTATCGTTGATTACCTGCAGCTGATGCAGGGCGAAGGGCGCGGGGAAAACCGTGTCCAGGAAATCAGCTACATCTCCCGCTCCCTCAAAGCGCTATCCCGGGAACTGAACGTGCCGGTAATCGCGGTGTCACAGCTCAGCCGGGCAGTGGAATGGCGGGCGTCACACATTCCGCAGCTGGCCGACCTCCGGGAAAGCGGCAGTATTGAGCAGGATGCGGACGTGGTGATATTCATCTATCGTGACGAGTACTATTATAGTGAAGAAGAGTGGCAGTTGCAGCACCCTGACCGTGAGTACCCGCGGGAAGAGGCCGACATTATCGTGGCCAAAAATAGAAACGGCCCTACCGGTCAGATAAAGCTGCGTTTCCGCCATAACCTGGCCACGTTCTATAATTATGAATACCCGGTAAGTAGCGAAGAGCCGAAGTTGCTATGAGCCAGTTCAGTGGATTTCCAGCCCGAATGGAATTTACTCCCATCCCCAATTATTTCCTGAACGTACTGCTGCCTCAGATAAGCGACATCCGGGAGCTGAAAACAACCCTGCACGTACTGGCGGCGCTCTATCGAAAGCGGGGCCATCCCCGCCTTGTTACTTCTCAGGAGCTGATAAATAATGATGGGCTGATGAAAAGCCTGAAGGCAGACGATGAGGAACCGCAGGAAGCGCTGCGCCGGGCATTACAGATGGCCAGCCAGCGGGGAACCTTCATTCATATTGCCCTGGACAGGAACGGTTCAGCCGAATATATCTATCTTCTGAACACCGAAGCCGACCGAAAGATAGCCGCCAGAATCGAAAGCGGCGAGCTTAAAATAAGCGGACTCAAGGCCGCCGAGAAGACTTACGTGGAGACGGAAGAGCCGCCGGACATCTTCACGCTGTATGAGCAGAACATC